>CAMWWW010000063.1 GCA_947178015.1 uncultured Clostridia bacterium | reverse complement strand
GGGGTGACGGAGGAAATAGCTGCGCTGGCTATGCGGACCATTCTCGAAAATGATTCTATTAGTTTTTTTACATAAAAGTATACTTTGTCAAAAAATATATTTTTTTACTGAAACATAGTGAAGTCAAGTGTGGCAAAATAGTCTTCTGGTGTCTCAGCACGGCGTATTAGTTGTACTTCTCCGTTTTCTTTTAAGAGCAGCTCCGCCGAGCGCAGCTTCCCATTATAATTATAGCCCATAGAAAAGCCATGTGCCCCTGTGTCATGGAGTACTAGATAATCCCCGATCGCAATCTTGGGAAGCTTTCTGTCAATGGCAAATTTATCATTATTTTCACACAGGCCGCCTGTGATATCATAGGTGCAGTCACAAGGTGCTTCCTCTTTGCCGAGCACAGTGATGTGATGGTACGCACCATACATCGCCGGGCGCATGAGATTTGCTGCGCATGCATCCAATCCAATGTATTCCTTGTAGGTATGCTTCTCGTGGATCGCCTGTGCGATCAGGTGCCCGTAAGGAGCAAGCATGTATCTTCCAAGCTCCGTGTAGATCGCGACGTCCCCCATACCTGCTGGGACAAGGATCTCCTCAAATGCTTGTCTTACTCCTTCTCCAATCGCCATAATATCATTTGGCTCCTGATCGGGTCTGTAGGGTACTCCTACGCCGCCGGACAGATTAATAAAGGAAATATGCATGTCCGTTTCCTTTGCCAGCTCCACAGCAGTCTGAAACAGCAGCTTTGCAAGTGTCGGATAATAGTCATTTGTCACCGTATTGCTCGCCAAAAAGGAATGTATTCCCATATGCTTGACGCCTTTTGCTTTAAGCTTTAAAAAAGCCTCCGTCATCTGTGGTCTGGTAAGCCCATATTTTGCATCCTGAGGATTGTCCATAATCTGGTTGTGAATCCTGAATTCTCCGCCCGGATTGTACCGACAGCACATGGTTTCCTTAAATGGAGCCAATTTCTCGTAAAAATCAATATGCGTGATATCATCAAAATTAATAAGTGCATCGAGCTTTGACGCCAACTGAAAGTCCTCCGCTGGAGTGACATTAGAGGAAAACATAATTTGATGCCCCTTTAGGCCCACCTTGTCGGCGAGCAGAAGCTCTGTATAAGAAGAACAGTCTGCGCCAATCCCCTCTTCTTTCAGAATCGCCATTAAATGTGGGTTCGGGGTCGCTTTGACTGCAAAGAATTCTTTATAGCCTTTGTTCCATGCAAATGCCTGTTTTAATCTTCTCGCATTTTCACGGATTCCCTTTTCATCATAGATGTGAAACGGAGTAGGGTGCTCCTTTACAATCTCTTGTATTTTTTCCAGTGTTACAAATGGTTTTTTCTCCATGGTCTGACCGCTCCTTTCCTTACACAGCAAAACGATAACATAAAATTTTCTCTCTGTCAACTGCCATGTCTCATTGCTCAAGAAAGTGATTTGTATCTTCTGTGGCAATCAAATTGTCGCAAGATACCAGTATCACTTTAGTGTCTGTGTGCACTAAACAGCCGGAACACGGAATCTGTGATAAAGATCGCGACTGCTATTGCCCCAGCGATCAAAAGTGTTTCCTGTAAATTTTTATATACTTGCTGTGAGGTCTCCATAATCAGGCTGTACGCGGTTCGGTACATGCCTGCTCCCGGCACCAGCGGAAGGATTCCTCCTATTAGAAATACTGTGACAGGAGATTTGAGTTTGCGCGCGCTGATATGCGACAGCAGCGAGATCACGCTTGCAGAGCAAAAGCTTGCCATCACAGTGGAAAGCCCTTGTCCGCATGCTAGAAGATAGACCAGCCATCCGACTGCCCCTATTACGCTTGTGTGAATCAATAGCTTTTTCGGCACCTCCATCACGGTAGAAAAGCCAAGCACCGCGACAAACGCGCCCATTGTCTGTACAAGGATTCCCATATCATCCCTCCAGTTTTATAATATCGTGCGGTACAGAAGAATCCCAATGCATGCCCCAAAAGCGATCGCGCCCGCCTCCATGCAAGCCTCCATCATTCTGGCGCCCCCTGATACATAATCACCTTGAAGAGTGTCACGAATGGCGTTTGTGATCGCCACTCCCGGCACCATCGGCATAATCCCACCTATAATGATCATATCTGTCCGCACTGGAAGCCAGATGAAATGACAGATTATCATGGAAGCAAACACAACAAGCAGGGTATTGATTCCGTCCAGCAAAAAGCCTTGAAGCCCGATTTTCTCTCCCGCCCACATAAGAAAGCTTAAAATTGTGCCAACTACCGCTGCCAGCATTGTCTCATAAAGATTTCCTCCCAGCAGCATACAAAAAAAGGCGGAGGTCAGCACAATTCCCAAGCTTTTTGTCCGAAGGGAATATTGTTCCTTTTTTCGTATCTGTTTTAATTCAAAAAAGGCTTCCTTCAGATCGATCTCACCTTTCGAAAATTTGCGGGATACATCATTGACCAGATAGATTTTATTTAGATTGGTTCTGCGCCTGTTGACGCGGCGCACCACCGTGATCGCCTCGATCGCGGGATCGGACAGAGTCGCGATAATCCCTGTCATTGTCACAAATACCTGCGCATGCTTAAGCTGCGCAGTGTGGAGAAAATACCCGATCGTATCCTCCACACGGTACGCCTCTGCCCCGCTCTCCAACATAATCTCTCCCGCCAGCACCGCGGTATCCACAAGCAGCATATAATCCATTTCCATATTGATACCCTTGCCTTTCTCATATCCTCTTCTATATGGGAATAGGCCCAATCAAAAGTATTGTAGAAAGCTTCTATACATGAAAGCAGCTTCCTCCTATAAATTCACGCAGAATGGAATTCTTTGGCACGTCATCCGTCGGTATTCCAAGAAAATAATCCAAAAACTTAAGTAGCCTCTTCGCCTCAGGATATTCCGGCTCATCCTTTTCAATGCCAAACAGTATTGGCTCCGCAAACTGTTTTAACACGGCAAGTTCATAGATCAACGCCGAATTAAACATAACATCCGCCTGCTCCTGATACGGAAAAATATTATGCTCCTCGCCGCGCCGCACGGAATCCCACATGCTGAGCGTTCCCTTCGCCGTGATATTTCTCGTTCTGGCATCTCTTACCATGCGCCTTATCAGTCTTCCGTCTGTGGATGGAATTCGATTGTGCTCGTCAATATTTAGCTGTGTAAGCGCGCTGATGTAGATTTTATACTTGCTTTCTTTAGGAAGGGTGTAGGACAGAGCGTCATTCAGACCGTGAATTCCCTCTAATACAAGAATATCCTCCCTGCCAAGCTTCTTGATATTTCCCTTATATTCTTGTTTTCCGGTCTTAAAATTATAATAGGGCAGCTCCACACTCTCCCCGCGAAGAAGTGCTGTCATATTTTTGTTAAACAGCTCCACGTCGAGCGCAGCCAATCCCTCAAAATCGGGTTTTCCATATTCATCCAGCGGACATTTATCCCTGTCTATAAAATAATTGTCCAGTGCAATCGGATGTGGATTCAGCCCATGCGCCTGTAATTGGACGGAAAGACGGTGCGAAAAAGTCGTTTTTCCAGAAGAAGATGGACCTGCAATCATAATAATCTTCTTGCTTGGACTCTGTGCGATCGTCTGTGCAATCTCTGCTATCTTCTTTTCTTGAAGTGCCTCTTGCACTAATATCATCTGATTCAATCCGCCTCTTGCGATCGTCTCATTGAGTTCCCCCACTGTAGAAAGCTTCAGATGCTCTCCCCAATTCTTTGATTCCTTCAGCACATAGAAAAGCTTGCGCTGTGGGTCGAATTCCGGCAGCTCCTCTGGTTTCTGCCTCTCCGGCAGGCAAAGCACAAAGCCTTCATCATAACATTTTAAATCATAATATTTCAGATACCCTGTGCTTGGTACCATATAGCCATAATAATAATCCTGATACTCTTCAATGCTGTAAACATTCACCTTGGACACACGTCTATAGCGGAACAGCTTCTCCTTATCATGCATCTGATGCTCTTTAAACAGCATAACCGCGTCATCGGTGTGGATGCTTCTCTTTTTTATCGGAATATCCTGACGAACCATCTCATCCATGCGTGCCTTCACGCGGGCAAGAAACGCCTCATCCACTTTACTATCTCCCACAACTCTGCAATAATAACCTTTGCTTAAAGAAAACAGAACGCTGACCTTCTCAAGTGCATCCTTTTCCGTCACATCATAGACGGCTTTCAACATAAGCTGCGTCACACTTCTTCTGTAAGTAGCGCTCCCCGCACTGTCCGCCGTGGTGACAAATGTGATCGCACTGTTTGGTTTTATCTTTTTGTGAAGCTCTTGAAGCTTTCCATTGACATTCACCAGCACAATATCATGCGAATATTCCTGCTGATACTCCATCGCAAGCTCCCGATAGGTCATATCCTTGGGATATTCTTTTTCTACACCACACACAGTAACCTCTGTCATCTTTTTTCCTGATTCCAAATTATCCCTCCGTTCTTTACAACACCGTAAAAGGCGGCACAATCTGCTCTGTTTTCACACAGATACTGCCTCCCCACTCTTTCTCTAAGCTATGCTTCATGTATTCTACAAATACCTTCTCTAATCCATAATGTCCTGCGTCAATCAACATCATTCCCTTGGCAAGTGCATCGATCCCCTCATGGTGATCGATATCTCCCGTCACCATAAGATCCGCGCACTGCTTCACAGCCTCCTTAATCTCGGACTTCCCTGAGCCCGGAAGCACCGCGACACGCTCCACTACGCGCTCCTTGTCCCCGTAAAGCACCACACTCGGAATGTCAAACCGCTCCTTTATCAGCTCCACAAGCTCCTGCACGCGCATCGGCTTCTCCAAAAGCCCGATCCGCCCTAACCCGAAGCCGTCCGCCGTCTCGCGCAACACCTTTGACTCCCAAAACGGCAGCCTAGCCACCACGATCCCTGCCATATCTCCCGCAATATCAAAGTTCGTGTGCATCGCACAATAACAAATATCCTCTCGTATCAGCCTGCGCACTCGCCTGCCTATAAAATCATCCTCATTTACCGATTTAAGCCCTGAAAAAATCAAGGGATGGTGTGTGATCAGCATGTCCGCCCCCGCCTCACACGCTTCCTCAAGCACTCTGTCCGTCGCATCCACAGCAAGAAAAATCGTTCGGATCTCCTTTTCGCGATCCCCCGCCAAGAGCCCTACATTATCCCAGCTTTCCGCGTATAAAAAAGGCGCGAGCTTATCCAAAAACACCATAATATCCTTACATTTCATAATATAACAATGCCTCCTCCACAAGCAGAAGCTTGTCCGTAAGCTCCTCTATTCTGCTCTCAATATGCGCTTTCCCCTGACTATCCAACCGTCTTTTTTTTAATGTGTCAAGAATTTTATGTATGGTCGCCTTCTCCTGCAATAAATATTCCAATAATACAGGATGCTTATGTCTTAAAAGGTATCCGCCGTACTGATCCTCCGCGCGCGAAGCCTCAGAGCCTTCTCCCGGAACCGCTTTCATCACCGTATAGTATTTTCCCTCTTCTACAAGCATTGTCTCTCTCTCGATCGACCAGCCATTTTTCCTAAGCCATCTCCTAACCAGAAACAGTTCTGACTGCGGAGAAAGAATAAGCTCTCTCACTCCCTCATATTTTCCAGCGCCCTCCGTCAAGATGCGCTCCGTCAAAGCCCCGCCCATGCCAGAGATCACAATGCTGTCCGCCTCCCCTTTCTGGTAGGCAGACAAACCGTCCGACAGCCTGACATGGATGCTGTTCTCAAGCTGATACTCCCGAATATGTTCCTTGGCGCGCGCCAGCGGCCCTTCCCTCACATCCATGGCAAGCGCTTGTAAAATCCTGCCGTTTAACATCAGTGAAATCGGCACATAGGCATGGTCTGTCCCAATATCTGCCACTCTGCTCCCATCTGACACAAAGGATGCAACTGTCGTCAGCCGCCTCGAAATCTGCATGGCACCCTCCTCTTACCCTTGTTTTTCTGCTCACTTTTCTATTCCAGATAATCCTTAAGCTTCCGGCTTCGGCTCGGATGTCTTAACTTTCTCAACGCTTTTGCTTCTATCTGGCGAATTCTCTCTCTGGTAACATTAAATTCCTTTCCAACCTCTTCCAAAGTGCGCGCTCTCCCATCATCCAGCCCAAAGCGCAGCCTCAGCACCTTCTGCTCCCGCTCCGTCAGGGTGGAAAGCACAGCGAGAAGCTGCTCCTTTAAAAACACAAAGGCCGCCTCATCCGCAGGCACAGGTATATTATCATCTTGAATAAAATCCCCTAGATGACTCTCATCCTCCTCGCCAACCGGACTTTCCAGCGAAACCGGCTCCTGCGATATTTTCTGAATCTCCCGCACGCGCTCCACCGGCATGTCCATTTTTTCTGCAATCTCCTCCGGGAACGGCTCTCTGCCAAGCTCCTGCACAAGCTGTCTGGACACACGAATCAGCTTGTTGATCGTCTCCACCATATGCACGGGAATCCGTATTGTCCTAGCCTGATCTGCAATGGAGCGCGTGATCGCCTGCCTGATCCACCACGTCGCATAAGTGCTGAACTTAAATCCCTTTCGGTAATCGAACTTATCCACCGCCTTGATAAGCCCCAGATTTCCCTCCTGAATCAGATCGAGAAACTGCATCCCGCGCCCCACATAGCGCTTGGCAATGCTGACCACCAGACGCAGATTCGCCTCGGCAAGACGCTTCTTCGCCGCCTCGTCTCCCTCCTGAATCCCTTTCGCAAGCTCTATCTCCTCCTCATTCGAGAGCAGCGGGACCTTGCCGATCTCCTTTAAATACATGCGGATCGGGTCCTCCAAGCTCACTCCCTCCGGGACACTCAAATCGATCGAAGCAAGATCAATCTCCTCTTCCTCATCTAAGAGCATCGTTTCCTCGTCCTGAAGAAGAAGCGCATCATCATCCTCCGTAATGCGCAGAATATCGACATTGTGATTCTCCAGTGTCTCCATCATCTTATCCAACTGTTCCACACTAAGCTCCATATCCCCGAAATAATCCGTGATTTCTGTATATTCCAGCGTATTTTTCTTGCTTTTTGCGTACTGTAAAAGTCCATTCAGTTTTTCCTGAAAATCCACCGTGATTTCGCTCATATTCTGCCCATCCTTCCATAGCTTGTTTATATTTTATCCCTATTCAAGAGAAATATGCAGATTGTCAAGGCTGCGCTTGATTTTTGAAATTTCCATCAGCTCTGCAAGCTCTGTTGTATTGCCCGCCGCATACTCACACCAGTAGGCCTTTACCCTTTTTACCGTCTCGTTCAGTGCTCTTTCTTTCTCTTTCCTTGTCATTTCCCTGCGAATGGAAGTATTGAAAAGTGATGCTGCTTCCCGCTGTTCCTCTTCTGTCTCATAACAGCTAATAATCTTTGCTGGATTCACTCTCCTTTCTTTCTCATACTGATCAAACAAAAGCTTCGCCGCCTTCTGATACAACTCCCCGGTAAAATGCTCCGGTCCTATGATTCCCTTTAATTTATCAAAAAGACTGGTATCCTCAATCAACCATGTCAGCAAAAGTCTCTGCGACTGACGGACACCCTCCATGCTGTCCTTCTTCTGTTTCTTCTTCTCCCTTGGCTTTACATATGTTTCTGTCATCTGGTAGGCATATCGGTTTACCAGCCCCTTTAGGCTGCCGGCAGGAATCTGATATTCTCTGCACACCGCCTCCAGATAATTATTTCTTTCCAGCTCCTCTGGAAAGCCAAGCAGCATCTTTGCAATCTCGTTATAAAATGTAGTTTTCTGTTCAGGATCTGCCATATTGTATTCCTTATATTTGACATCTACCTCAAACAAAAAGCTGTTTCTCGCCTGCCCAATTCTCTTCTCAAATTCCTCCGCGCCCAAATTTTTTATAAATTCATCTGGGTCCTTATAGGGCTTCATGCGGATCACCTTGGCAGAAAGCCCCGCCTCCTTAAGAATCGGGATGGCCCTCAGCGCCGCCTTAATCCCCGCGCCATCGCTGTCATAAGTTAAAAGGACCTCACTGGTATACCGTTTCAGAAGCGAGGCATGACCACCTGTAAAAGCCGTTCCCAGCGACGCCACTGCATTATCAAAGCCCGCCTGATGGAGCGCTATCACATCCACATAGCCCTCGCAGATAATGATGTTCTGGCGTCTTGACATTCTCGCAAGATTAAGACCATACAAATTCCGGCTCTTATCAAAAATCTTTGTCTCTGGGGAGTTAAGATACTTTGGTTCCCCCTCCCCCATCACTCTTCCGCCAAAGCCAATCACCCGACTTCTGACATCCATAATCGGGAACATCACTCTGTTCCAAAACCTGTCGTGCGCTCCTCTCTCCTCGATTGTCACCAGACCGCTCTCCTTCAGCAGATCATCCGTATACCCCTTCTGTCTTAGATAACGATAAAGCTGCGTGCTGTTCTTTCCTGAATAGCCAAGCCCAAATTTTGTGATCGTCGCAGGGGTAAGCTGCCTTTTGCCCGCCAGATACTCCCAGCCTGTGCGATCCTTCTCATTTTTTAGCTGATAGTAAAAATACCGCGCTGTCTCCTTATGTATCTCCAGCAGAACGGACTTTCTGTCCGCCTCCCGTCTTGCCTGCGGGCTTATCTCTTCCTCCTTTGGAAGCTCCACCCCAGCGCGCTCCCCTAGCTGCCTCAATGCCTCTGGAAAGGACAAGCTCTCATATTCCATCAAAAAGGTAAAAACATTCCCCCCTGCCCCACAGCCAAAACAGTAATACATCTGCTTCCCAGCGCTCACGGAAAAGGAAGGAGATTTTTCATTGTGAAACGGGCACAGCCCGAAATAGGTTGCGCCCTTCCTCTGAAGCCGTACATAACCCGACACCACATCCACGATGTCATTTCTCATACGAATCTCTTCAATCAAATCCTCACTGTAATACATGAATGTAATTGCCCCCTCTACAGCTTCCACGATCTCGGCACAAATATATTTTTAAAAACCGCGATAGAATACCCATCCGTCATACCTGCAATATAGTCACAGACTGTCCTCTCCGCACTCTGCCCGTGCGACTGCATCAAAAACTGATACTCCTCCGGCAGCACATCGGGATTATCCATATAATAAGCATAAAGCTCGGTGATCATCTTCTTCGCCTTCACCTCTTCACTTTTTGCCCTGTAATTGGTATAAACACTCTTAAACATAAACTGACGAAGCCCCATCATCCCCGCCTCCACCTCTTTAGACATAGAAATTCTTGTCTGATCCAGACTATTTTGCACCACATCGTGCACCATTCTATCAAGCCGCACCTTAACCGTATCCCCCAAAATCTGGGAATATTCTCTCGGTATATCGGTCTCCTTTAAAATCTGCCCGCGAATGGCATCATCAATGTCATGATTGATATACGCGATCTTGTCCGCCAGCCGCACAATCTGCCCTTCCAATGTACTGGGATTTCCCGCTGTCCTGTGATGTAAAATTCCATCGCGAACCTCTTTCGACAGATTCAAACCTGCTCCCTTTCTCTCAAGCAGCTCCACAACCCGCACACTCTGCTCACAATGCGAAAAACCTTCTGTACATATCTTGTTCAGTGCGGATTCTCCTGCATGTCCAAAGGGCGTGTGCCCCAAATCATGCCCAAGGGCGATCGCTTCCGTCAGATCTTCATTCATTCTCAACGCCCTCGCTATCGTTCTGGCAATCTGAGCTACCTCCAACGTATGGGTCAGGCGCGTGCGGTAATGATCCCCCTCCGGCGAGAGGAATACCTGCGTCTTATGCTTTAGACGCCGGAAGGACTTACTGTGAAGAATTTTGTCTCGGTCACGTTGGTACACCGTCCGCAGATCACAGGGCACTTCTTCTCTGTCTCGCCCCATGGAATCGATGCTTTTTGAAGCATATGGACTTAAACGTTCACACTCCCATCGCTCCTGCTGCTCCCGAATATTCATCAACTGCCCCCTTTCGCCCTCCTTTTCGAACATTTTATCACACTTAAAGCAACTAAGCAAGAGAATCGGTGGAAAACAACACAACAAACGCATGAATGAATAAACTATGAACAATTCGTAAAATTGTGCTATAATCAGTCTAAAAAGGATAGTTTTATGTAAAAGGAATGGATGTAATCATTTTCGAGAAAGGTCCGCGCAGAGAATCGCCTATAGTCCTCCGTCACCC
>CAMWWW010000062.1 GCA_947178015.1 uncultured Clostridia bacterium | reverse complement strand
GTTTGAAACAAATAGATGAATGAAAAAGTTGTAAAGTGGTGCTATAGATTAATTTATCATTTGAGGAAAAAATATACAGATGTATAATTATTTTCAAGAGAGGTCCGCGCAGAGGACCATTCCCGAAAATGATTATGTATCTATCTTTCTGTTTCGGATACAATATCGTTCTTCAAAAAAGAATGATACAATTTCATAACCAGCCAGATCATTCCAAAATCAGAGCGCATAATTTGATTCCAGCGGGCAGATACTATGAAAAATAGTACAGAAAAGCCAGAAGGGATGAGATGGAATAGATATATGCAGGTAGGAGGAAGAACAAGAAAATTAATTTATATTGTTGGAATTACAGTGGGAGTGTATCTGGCATTTCGTTTTTTGCTCCCGCTAATTATTCCTTTTTTGATCGCATATCTGGGTGCGGGGCTGATGGCTCCTGCTGTTCGATTTTTGGAGCACAAGCTTCATTTTAACCGGGGTTTTGCCACGGGGATTGTGGGGCTTTTCTTTTTTATTTTTCTTGGAACGGCAGGTCTGTGGCTGGTTCATAAGCTGGCGGAGGAAGCGGGGAGATTGATACGCAATCTCGGTGATTTAGAAGAATTTCTCAATACGCAGCTTCGCCTTATTTGCTGCGAGGCTGAGCAAAACTTTGGACTTAAACCAGATACCATCTATCTTGCCGCAGCGTCCGGGATCGATCAGCTTTTGCACACGGTCGAGAAGCAGGCAATGCCTCTTGTGATGAATAATTCCCTGCCAATTGTAAAAGCATTGTTTGAGGGGATGGCGGTAATATTTATCACATTGATCTCCATGCTTATGATATGTAAGGATTATGAGGCTTTGCAGGTAAAGCGGGGGAATATGTTGTTTGCCAGCGAGATTGAGGGTATGACAAAGAAGATAATGGGTGCGATTGGCGCATATGTTAAGACGCAGGGGATTTTAATGTTGATTACGGCGGGTATTTGTGTGGCAGGTTTATTTATACTGAAGAATTCTTATGCGCTTCTTTTGGGGCTGGCGATCGCCGTGTTGGATGCACTGCCTTTTATTGGCGTCGGCATTATTCTTGTTCCATGGGCAGTTTTGCTTGGTCTTATGGGGAAATGGAAATTATGCATTGGGATTTTAATTATTTTTGGATTATGCTGTTTGTCGCGGGAATTTTTGGAGCCTAAGTTGATGGGTAGACAGATTGGTATGAGTTCTCTGGAAATGATTATCAGTATGTATGTGGGAATTCAGTTATTTGGACTTGCTGGTGTTATCTTGGGACCGGTGGGATATCTTTTGATTGTGGAGCTGTTTCATGTCTGCTATGCAACGAATACCAATATTTGAAGTGGAAAAAATAATCGGGTTGTGCTATACTGAAACAGTGAGGGGTGATGAAGTGAGAATACGTAAGATTGTACAGCTTCTGCTTCTGTTTCAGCTTGTGATTTTATTGACGGCGTGCGGAGGTTCAGGCGGAAGCAATACTGGCTTTGTGGATGGGAGGAATTTTGGCGGCATAATCGCTACAACTCCCGCCGAAAATAAAGAAACCCGGAGCACAGCGGTGTTTTCTGGGGCTTGCTATGGCGTGATCCTTGATATTGATACATCAGAAAATAAAATTACGATATTGGATTTGGTGACAGAGATGGAGTCTGAGTACGGCTATAGCGGCAGCACGTATATGATGGATAAGTATGGGAAGGATATAGCGGTAAGCCAGCTTTCTTTGGGGGATATTATCGAGGGAGGTTATGACACGGGGACGAGGATGCTCAAAGAGCTTAAAAAATCGCCGCAGATCTGGGAAAATCAGAGAGTGACGAATTTCTCCATTAATAGGCTGGCAAATACGATACAGATAGGATTAACTCTTTATGAGTATACGGACAATCTTGTGATTGTCTCTGATGGAAGGATTCTTGACAGTGTGTCGGAGATCAGCAATCAAGATGAGTTGATTGTACGAGGCAGTGAAAATACGGTCTATTCGATTGAGATTATCAAGGGACACGGTTATGTCACACTTTCTAATGCGGAGTATTTTGAAAATGGTATTGTTATGATTGGAAGCCGAATCGCCCGCAAGGTAGTGGAGGACATGATTCTTGAGGTTCCAGAGGGTGAATATATTTTGGAGATCACCAAGGACGGCATTGGGGGCAGCAAGAATATTTTAGTAAAAAAGAATGAGGAGACGAGGGTGGATGTCGGCTCACTCAAGGGTGAGGCGCGGGAAAAGGGAAGCCTTCGATTTATGATAGAGCCTGCGGATGCAGTTTTGTACATAGATGGTGAGCAGACCGATTATGAGGATTTGGTTAAACTGTATTATGGTGCTTATAAGCTTAAGGTGGAGGCAGAGAATTATGTCACTTACACGGGTGATCTGTTAGTGTCTGAAAATTATCAGAAAAGAGAGATTCGTCTTGGGCTGGAGGAAGGCGCCCAGCCAGAGAAAGAAAGTTCGTCGGAAGTATCGTCAGAGGAGACTTCTGAGATAACGTCGGAGACCACAACAGGGCAGGAAAATGCATCAGAGCCGTCGGCAGGTGAGACAGAGACAACAGCAAAAGTGACAGCGCCGACAGTGACGACTCCTACGGTAACAGCACCGACAGTCACGGAGCCGACCGTGACAGCACCGACGGTGACATCGCCCTCTGTGCCGGTTCCACAGGCAGAGAGAACCGAGGGAATGGGCAGTGAAATACAGGGAATGGTCATTGAGGATGCCAAGATTCATGTGGAGGCTCCAGTTGGAGCAGCCGTTTACTTTGATGGAGAATATGTGGGCGTCGCTCCTGTTAGCTTCCAGAAGGTCAGCGGTGAGCACACAATTATATTTAGACAGAATGGATATGAAACGAAATCTTATACGGTGACAATATCGGCCAGCAAAACGGACAGCCACTATAGTTATCCGGCATTGACACCTAATTAAAGAAGATAACCTTTTGAAAGGTTAAATATATTGCGCAGGTTCTGCGCGGGAATGGAGGAAAGAATGGATTACAAGAAAACCTATGAGGAATGGTTGGCAAATCCCTATTTTGATGAGGCTACCAAGGCGGAGCTTACATCAATTCAAAACGATGAGAACGAGATAAAAGAGCGTTTTTATGCGGATTTGGAATTTGGCACAGCAGGTCTGCGCGGCGTGATTGGCGCAGGAACAAATCGCATGAATATCTACACTGTGCGCAAGGCAACACAGGGGCTTGCCAATTATATTGTAAAGGAGGGCAAGCAGTCTCAGGGAGTTGCGATCGCTTTTGATTCAAGAAGAATGTCGCCGGAATTTGCCGATGAAGCGGCTTTGTGCTTAGCTGCGAATGGCATTAAAGCGTATGTATTTGAATCTCTTCGCCCGACGCCAGAGCTTTCTTATGCGGTGAGAAAGCTGGGCTGCATCGCTGGAATTAATATTACGGCGAGCCATAATCCGCCGGAATATAATGGCTATAAGGTGTATTGGGAGGATGGCGCACAGATCACGCCTCCACATGATACCGGCATTATGGCAGAGGTTAAGGCTGTTACGGATTATAATACAGTGAAGACGATGCCAAAAGCAGAGGCGCAGAGCGCGGGGCTTTATGAGACGATCGGCGCTGCGATCGACGACAGTTATATTGCAGAGCTTAAAACACAGGTTCGTCATCCTGAGAGTATCAAGGAAGTACAGAAGGATCTGACCATTGTCTATACACCGCTTCATGGCACAGGAAATATTCCGGCAAGAAGAGTATTGAAGGAGCTTGGCTTTGAGAATGTATATGTTGTTCCAGAGCAGGAGCTGCCAGATGGAGAGTTCCCTACTGTAAGCTATCCTAATCCAGAGGCGGAGGAGGCATTTGCCCTTGCGCTTAAGCTTGCAAAGGAGAAGGACGCGGATCTGGTGCTGGCGACTGACCCGGATGCGGATCGCCTCGGCGTATATGTAAAGGATGCGAAGAGCGGAGAATACATTACCTTAACAGGCAATATGTCAGGTTGTCTTCTCGCAGAGTATGAGATCAGCCAGATCAAGGAATTGAAAGGGCTGCCGGAGGATGGCGCGCTGATTAAAACAATTGTGACGACCAATATGGCAGATGCTATCGCAAAGTATTATGGAGTGAAGCTGATTGAGGTTCTGACAGGCTTTAAGTACATAGGCCAGCAGATTCTCGGTTTTGAGCAGAAGGGCGAGGGAAGCTATCTCTTTGGTTTTGAGGAGAGCTACGGCTGTCTGATTGGAACACATGCGAGGGATAAGGATGCGATCGTTGCCACCATGGCTCTCTGCGAGGCGGCTGCGTATTATAAGACACAGGGCAAGACCTTGTGGGATGCCATGATCGATATGTATGAGCGCTATGGCTACTATAAGGATGAGGTAAAATCGATTACGCTAAAGGGAATTGAAGGTCTTCAGAAGATTCAGGATATTATGAATTCTCTGAGGGAGAATACACCTTCTGAGATCGGCGGCTATCAGGTGCTTTCTGCAAGAGATTATAAGAAAGATACCATAAGAGATATGAAGACAGGTGAAGTGACAACGACAGGTCTTCCATCTTCCAATGTATTGTACTATGATCTGTCGGATGATGCTTGGCTTTGCGTGCGTCCTTCCGGCACGGAACCGAAGATTAAATTTTATTATGGCGTGAAGGGAAGTTCTCTTGACGATGCAGCGGCTAAATCGGAAGCGCTTGGCAGTCAGGTGATAGAGAGAATCAATGCAATGCTGTAAAAGTCCGTTGACTTGACAGCAAAATAAAGTTTCTAAGTGGCAATCCTCTTCTTTGAAGAATATTTTGTATAGAAAGTATTTTTCAAAGGAGAAGATATGCCACTTTTTTTATATGAGATAGTAAATATATGGCTGCTTGTGACAGCGCTTTCTATAGATGCCTTTGTGGCGGGTTTTGCATATGGGGTGGACAAAATTAGAATCCCTTTTATATCCATGGCGATTATAGGAGGACTTTCGGCTATTAGCTTGATGGTATCCTTGCTTGCCGGGAGAGGGATACTTTCTGAGCTGCCGCCCGGCTTTGCAAGATTTATCAGCATTACCCTGCTGTTTGCAGTCGGTTTTATCAAGCTTTTTGATGGCACGATTAAGTGCATTATCCGGCGGAAAGCACCTGTCAGAAAACAACTAAATTTTTATGTGTTTGATCTGCGTTTTCTTCTAACCGTTTATGCAGATCCAAATAAGGCGGATGCCGATCAGGGTGGTCTGCTCTCTGCCAAAGAGGCATGTTCGCTCGGTATAGCGCTTTCTATTGACAGCATGGCGGCAGGGATCGGCGCCGGAATAGCGGCTGTGCCTATTGCGGTTCCTGTTCTTCTTTCTTTTTTTATGGGGGCTGCGGCAATAGGCACAGGCATGATTTTCGGCAATCGTGTGGCGGCAAAGTACTCATTGGATATCTCTTGGATAGGCGGGCTGCTTTTGATATTGCTGTCGGTGCTTAAGATGAGGCAGTGAGATCACATCCGCAAGCTGAACGAACAGCTCATGGAATAGAAGGGGCACAGCACTTAATAGCGTGAGAGCAATCCATTCATTTAGAGAGAGCTTTGCAGTTCCAAATAACCCAATTAACACAGGGATCTCAGTCACTATCATTTGCAGAAACAACCCTACGCCGAAGGCTGCAAACATAAAAGGATTATTTCTGTGGTTCATACGAAAGATAGAGAGGTTTACATTCCGCATACCGATAGCATGGAAGAGCTGAGAAAATCCAAGCACCGTAAAGGCATAGGTCTGTGAGCGGAGCAGTACCTCTGGGTTGGAGAGGATCTGTCTGATATGATCTGGAGTAAAGGAAATTCCCATCTGCATAATACAGCCAATTGGAATGGTGAGAAAAGCAATTAGGCTGATGGCGGCGATCAATCCGCCATAAAATAAGGTGCAGAACAGGCCGCCATGCGCAAATAGATTTTCTTTTGGGGACCTCGGCGGTTTGTGCATCAGCATAGGGATGTCATTTTTATCCACGCCAAGCGCAAGGGCGGGGAGGGAGTCCGTTATCAGGTTAATCCATAAAATATGACTCGCTTTTAAGGGGCTTGGCATACCAAATAATATGGCGAGAAACATGGTAATAATCTCTCCAAAATTTGACGAGAGCAGAAACAAAATGGATTTTTTTATGTTTTCGTAAATGCTTCTGCCCTCTTCAATCGCCTTTTCAATGGTATTAAAATTGTCGTCGGTCAGTATTAAATCCGCCGCATTTTTGGCGACATCTGTGCCGTTTTGCCCCATGGCGATGCCGATATCGGCGGCTTTTAGAGAAGGGGCATCGTTTACGCCGTCTCCGGTCATCGCCACAATATTGTCAAGAGAGCGAAATGCCTTAACAATCCGAACCTTGTGCTCTGGAGATACGCGGGCAAAGACAGAGAGAGAGGAAGCTCGCTCCTTTAGCTCTGTATCGGAGAGAGCATTGAGCTCTTCCCCTGAGATACATTCTGAGGGGGAGGAAGCGATACCCAGACGGGAGGCGATGGCATATGCTGTCTGAACATGGTCGCCCGTGATCATAACCGTCTTAACGGAGGCATCCTTAAATAAGGCGATGGATTCTTTTACGCCCTCTCTTGGCGGATCAATCATCCCGGCAAGTCCGACAAAGGTAAGCTCTTTTTCTGGATGATTTTTGTCAGGTGCTTTTTTCATGGCAAGCGCCAGCACACGCAGAGCCTGAGAGGACATGGCAGCGGCGGCAGACTCAATTGCCTGTCTCCTCTCCGCGTTCATAGATAAAATATGTCCATCGGAAAGAAGAGAATTACAACGCTTTAATATTGCTTCCAGAGAGCCCTTGGTGTAGGAGACGGTTTCTCCCTTATTTCGATGAAGGGTGGTCATCATTTTTCTTGTCGAATCAAAGGGCACCTCAAAGAAGCGCGGCATCTGCCCGTCCAGTGCTGCTTTTCTGGCGGGCGGAGCGAGGGACAATAGCGCTGCCTCCGTGGGATCGCCAAGGATTCCTTCTGGGCTGTACACAGCATCGTTGCACAGAAGAAAGCCTTCAATAAGCTGCGGGCATTGTTCCAGACAGCGCTCATAAGGCAGTCGTGAGATGTCCTGAAGCTTTTGATTGACATATAAAGTAGTGACACTCATGCGGTTTTGTGTCAAAGTTCCTGTCTTGTCCGAGCAGACGATGCTGACAGCGCCAAGGGTTTCCACAGAAGGCAGACGCCGGATAATGGCGTGAATAGTCACCATGCGGGATACGCTGAGTGCTAAAACGATGGTGACAACAGCGGGAAGTCCCTCCGGCACAGCCGCTACAGCTAGTGAGATGGCGGTGATCAGCATTTCTGGTATATTTCGTTTTTGTATCAATGCAATGCCAAAGAGAAGGACGCACAAAATAACGGCAAGTATGCTTAAAAGTCTGCCCAGATCAGCGAGACGCTTTTGCAGAGGGGTGGTTTGATTTTCCGTGTGGCTGATAGAATGCGCGATCTTTCCAATCTGTGTCTGCATACCCGTGGAGGTGACAATGCCTTCCCCTCGCCCATGCAGCACATTGGTTGACATAAAAGCCATATTGACCGCGTCGCCGGGAGACAGAGGCTGTTTAGACACAAAATCAGGATTTTTTTCCACAGGGACGGATTCCCCGGTTAATGCAGCTTCTTCTATGCGCAGGCTGTTTGCATGAATAAGCCGTAAATCAGCAGGGACCTGCCTTCCTGCCTCCAATATAACGACATCGCCGGGCACTAAAAGCGCAGCGGGAATCTCTGAGAGAGTACTCCCGCGCTTTACAAGGGCGGAAGGGCTTGTCATCTGCTTCAATGCCTCCAAAGCTTTCTGTGCTTTGCCTTCCTGAAGGACTCCAATTATGGAATTCAGCAATATCACAGTAATTACAATACAGGCATCGCTGTATTCCTTCAATAGAATGGAGATGCCGGCTGCAAGGATCAGGACAAAAATAAGAGGTGTGTTTAGCTGCTCCAAAAACATAACAGCAAAGCTCTTAACCTTCTCCTTCTCTAATTCATTTCTGCCGTAGGTGGTAAGCCGGGCGGATGCTTCTTCAGGGCTTAGACCAGTATCGGGATTTACGCGAAGATCCTCGGCTGTTTGGGAACAGCTTTTTTGTGTATACATATGTTCGCTCCTTTCTTAAGATGTTGTCTGCCTGTACAACAAGGTATGCATGTGCAAAAGAGAAAATGTAAGCAAACAGAAAAGAATGTGTGTAGGTTGATGATTTAAATATAAAAGAGAGGTGTATGGAGGATACGAAAAAGATAAATTTATATCTGTTGCGTAAATAATATGTCATATTAGGTGGAAGTGTGATATAATAATAATGTAGGTTATTGTCTTTTATACATAGATAAGGAGTAAGGTAAGATGAATGGAGAGATATTGGCAAATTTGCAGTATATCGGAATAGCGGCAGTTGTTGTTATAGTGCTGCTGGTAATTTTGATGACGGGTTATGTGAAGGCGTCACCAGACACGGCGTATATTATCTCAGGTTTAAGAAAGAATCCGAAGGTGCTGATAGGAAAGGCTGGAATTAAAATTCCTTTTTTGGAAAAGAAGGATACGCTGAATTTGCAGTTAATCCCGATTGATGTGAAGACCTCTAATGCGGTTCCCACTGCGGATTATATTAATATTAATGTGGATGCGGCGGTCAATGTTAAGATTAGTGATGATGAGGAAAGATTAAGTCTGGCGGCTCAGAATTTTTTGAATAGACCTACGGAATATATTGCCAATGTGGCGCGCGAGGTTCTGGAAGGAAATATGCGTGAGATTGTCGGTAAAATGAATCTGGAGGAGATGGTTAGCGACAGGCAAAAGTTTGCCAATCTGGTAAAGGAAAATGCGGAACCGGAGCTGGCTGCTATGGGACTTGATATTGTGAGCTTTAATGTACAGAATTTTGTGGATGGGAATGGTGTTATTGAAAACCTTGGTGTGGATAATATCGTGAAGATCCAGAAAAATGCTGCTATCTCACGCGCGGAGAGTGAGAAGGAGATTGCTAAAGCACAGGCAATGGCAAAGAAGGAAGCCAATGATGCGCAGGTTTCTTCTGAGCTGGAAATTGCTAATGCTAAGGCAAGGGCACAGAAGGAGAAGGCGATCGTTCAGGCAGAGTCTGACAGGGAGTCCAGAGAAGCGCAGATTAATGCAGATACCCTGATCGCGCAGAAGCAGAACGAGCTTGAGATCCGCAAGGCAGAGCTTCAGAAGGATGCGGATACAAAGAAGGCTATCGCAGATGCTGCTTATAATATCCAGAAAGAGACAGAGAGAAAAACGGTGGAGATCGCAACGGCGGATGCAAATCTTGCCCGTCAGGAGAAAGCGATCACATTAAAGGAGAAGGAGATCACTCTGACGGAGAGAACGCTGGAAGCAACTGTCAAGAAACAGGCGGACGCGGAGCGATATGCAAGGCAGCAGAAGGCGGATGCTGAGCTTTATGAGGCGCAGAGAAAGTCAGAGGCGAATTTGTTTGAGCGTCAGAAAAATGCGGAGGCGGATAAGTTTGAGAGGGAAAAAGAAGCAGAGGCGATGAAGGCGACCGCCGAGGCAGAGAAGTACTCTATGGAGCAGGAGGCAGAGGGTATCCGAAGCAAGGGGCTTGCGGAGGCGGAGGCTATTAAAGCGAAGGCACTTGCAGAGGCAGAAGGTATAGAAAAGAAGGCAGAAGCGATGAAGCAGATGGGCGAGGCTGCAGTGCTTGAGATGTACTTTAAGGCTATGCCGGAGATTGCGAAGAATATTGCAGAGCCTCTCACAAAGGTTGATAAGATAACAATGTACGGAGATGGAAATTCTACTAAGCTGATGAAGGATATTATGACTTCCTTAAATCAGGTGACAGATGGCATGAGAGAGTCCACGGGAATAGATTTGCAGTCTGTGCTTGCGGGATTTGCAGGGGCAAAGCTGGCAGACCGCACAGATAAGACAGAGGAGAAGTAGAATAGAGAGAGGATGAAACAGAAAACTTTCGATGAAAGTGATATGTTTTATGTGGCGAGTAGAGAAGATTTTTTTCCTACTCGCTTTTTTGTAGAATTTTTGATAGCCTTCTTTGGAAATAGAAAAGTGTCAAATATATGAATTTATAATGTGAAGTCAAATGAGAGTAGAATAAGAAAAACCACTCCGAAAAAGTATACTTTTTCGGAGTGGTTTTTCTATGTGCTATT
>CAMWWW010000061.1 GCA_947178015.1 uncultured Clostridia bacterium | reverse complement strand
TCCTATACTGTTTTCAAAATTTTTTCGTATGGCAAGAGACAGTGTACCAGAACCATATCCGAAAGGATAAGACAATATTTCTTATACCATACTACATAAGGGAAGTAACGATTTAGCCGGAAGGCTGAATCGTTACCAGATTCCTTAAATTTACTTGGAAAATACTTGCATTTTTATAAAAGTAGTGTTATACTGGATATGATAATAGTTGACTAAATGATGAAGAGTGGGCGTAAGTCCACTCTTTGTATGTTTGTGCAAGGGTGCAGAGAGTTAGGAGCGGTTTTGGAAAGGTATGCTGTGCCCTGTGCTTCGAGTAGGGAAACGCGCATTTCCCCTGCTCGGATGGTATATGGTGCAGGAAGGAATGTGTTGGGATGACGAAGAGAGAAGAATATGCAAAGAAGACGGAGGAGCTGCTTCTTCCTATTGTGGAGGAGTATCAGTTTGAGCTGGTGGATGTAGAGTATGTCAGTGAGGGAGGCGTTTACTATCTGAGAGTCTATATTGACAAGCCGGGCGGCATAACGGTGGATGACTGTGAGGCGGTAAGCCGCAGGCTGAGCGATCTGCTTGATAAAAAGGATTTTATCAAGGATGCTTCTTATATATTGGAGGTAAGCTCTCCGGGGCTTGGAAGGCAGCTTAAGAAGGATAAGGATTTTGACAGAAGCATGGGGAAGGAAGTTGAGATTCGACTGTACAAACCATTGCAGGGCAGGAAGGAATATAAGGGGGTTCTTCAGGCATATAGTAAGGATGCTGTCACCATAGCAGATGATAAGGAAGAGCTTACACTAAACCGCGCAGATATCGCATTGATCAGGCTGGCGTTTGATTTTTAGAGGATAACGAATACAAGGAGGACAATTTTGAGATGAACAAGGAGCTAATTGAAGCATTGGATCTTCTGGAGAAGGAGAAGGATATCAGTAAGGATACCTTATTAGAGGCAATCGAGAATTCACTGCTGACAGCCTGCAAGAATCATTTTGGAAAGGCAGATAATGTAAAGGTGACGATCAACCGGGAAACCGGAGATTTTAAGGTGATAGCAGAGAAGACGGTGGTGGAGGAAGTCACGGATGATGTGACGGAGATAAGCCTTGTAAATGCGAAGCTTAAGGACCCCAGATATGAGCTGGGCGATGTCGTCAATGTGGAGATCAAGTCGAAGGAGTTCGGGCGTATTGCGACGCAGAACGCAAAGAATGTTATCCTGCAGAAAATTCGCGAGGAAGAGAGAAAGTCTTTATATAACCAGTATTTTGAGAAGGAGCGGGATATTGTTACTGGGATTGTGCAGCGGTATGCGGGGAGAAACGTCAGCATTAATCTTGGTAAAGTGGATGCCATGCTGATGGAGAATGAACAGGTAAAGGGGGAGATCTTTGAGCCGACGGAGAGAATTAAGCTTTATGTGCTGGAGGTAAAGGATACCACCAAGGGACCGAAGATTTTGGTATCCCGCACACATCCTGAGCTGGTAAAGCGTTTGTTTGAGGCAGAGGTGACGGAGGTTAAGGACGGAACCGTGGAGATTAAGAGCATATCCAGAGAGGCAGGTTCCCGCACGAAGATCGCCGTCTGGTCAAATGAGCCGAATGTTGATCCGGTGGGTGCTTGTGTGGGTGTGAATGGAATTCGTGTCAATGCGATTGTGGAGGAGCTTCGGGGAGAGAAGATCGATATTATCAGTTGGAGTGAGAATCCTGCCATTTTAATAGAAAACGCGCTTAGTCCTGCGAAGGTCATCACCGTGCTTGCGGATGATGAGGAAAAGACGGCGAAGGTGATTGTGCCAGATTATCAGCTTTCTCTTGCAATCGGCAAGGAAGGACAAAATGCGAGACTGGCAGCGAGACTGACAGGCTTTAAGATTGATATTAAGAGTGAGAGCCAAGCGAGGGAGCTGGAGGAATTCGCGGAGCTTTTTGCGTATGAAAATGAGGATGAATTCTATGACAATGAAGGCTACGAGGAGGAAGGTTATGAGGAGGAATCCTACGCGGATGTAGCTTATGAGCAAGAAGCTTTAGAAAATGACGAGAGCATAGAGACTGGGAATGAGGAAGAGAATATAGATTCAGGGACAGAATATTATGGCGTAGACGAAGCGTAAACGGTTTGTGCTATCGGTGGCGGCATGCAGGAAGGAGTGATGATTTGGCAGCTACGAGAAAAATTCCCAGCCGTCAGTGCACTGGCTGCGGTGAAATGAAGGAAAAACGAAAGATGATACGGGTGCTTAAGACGACAGAGGGAGAGATCGTGATTGATACGACCGGAAAGAAAAACGGAAGAGGCGCATATATCTGCCCATCAAGAGAGTGTTTTTGCAAGGCCGTGAAGAATAAAGGGCTTGAGCGTTCCCTAAAAGCAGCGATCCCGCAGGAGGTATACGCACAGCTTGAAAAGGAGATGGGAGAGATTGGATAAAATAATTTCCATGATTGGAATGGCGACGAAGGCAGGAAGGACAGCCAGCGGAGAATTTATGACAGAGAGGGCAGTGAAGAAGGGAGATGCATTTCTTGTAATAGTGGCAGAGGACGCGTCAGATAATACAAAGAAGATGTTTCAGAATATGTGTACCTTTTATCAGATCCCTTTTTATATATATGGTACAAAGGAAACGCTTGGACATGGGATGGGGAAGGCGATGAGAGCTTCTCTGGCGATTCTTGATCAAGGCTTTGGTGATGCAGTGAAGAAGAGGCTAGACGAATCAGGAAATTGTAGTGCGAAAAGCAACGAAGAAATGAGGTAGAATATGGCGAAAATAAAGATAAGCGAGTTAGCGGTACAGATAAATAAAAAGAGTAGTGAGGTTATCAGCATCTTGGATGAGCTTGGAGTGGAAAATAATGGGAAGCGGTTTGTGGCAAATTCGAGCGTGGATGAGAAGATCGCGCAGAGAGTGAAGGAAAAGCTTGGTATAAGGACAGGAAAACCACAGGATCAGCCCATAAAAGAGGAGAGGACGGCAGAGGAGAGAAAGCCAAAGCAGGCGGAAACACCAAAATCAGACGAGGCAAAACAGGAGCAGGTAAAGCAGGAAGCGACACAAGAAGCGCCAAAGAAAAAGATCTTTATGGTTTCTAATCCACAGAATAGTTCACAGGCGGGAAGGAATGGCAGAAGAAATCGGCAGGCTGGACCCGGACAGAGAAATCAGCGTCCGGTTAAAAATGGAAAGCCGTCCGAGCAGCAGGCAAGACAGCCGCAGCCGGATCGATTGCCGGCGGACAGACCGCAGGCAGATAAGCATCAGCCAGATAGGCAGCTTGACAAAGCACCTGCTCAGAAGACCGCCGCTGCACAACAAAATGTGCAAAATGTTTCCAATGTGCAGGGTGTAAAGAATGAGCCTAAGACGCAAAATGAGCAGAAGATTCCAAGCACCCATCCGGTACAGAATGTCTCTGCACAGAGTGTTTCAGCACAAAATGTCTCTGCGCAGAATTCTTCTGTTCAGAATAGTTCACAGAATGTTTCTGTCCAGAGTAACTCTATCCAGAATAATTCAGCACAGAATAGTTCTGTGCAAAAGCAGAACGGCAATGCGGGAAGCGGCAATCATACAAACAACAACCGCAGTGGTGCCAATACCAGCCATAGCGGCGGGAATATGGGTGCAAATACGGGCAGGCAGCAGCGTCAGAATAATCGGGGAGAGAACCAGCAGCGTCAAAATAATAGGTTTGACAATCGAAACGACAGCCGAAATGATAACAGAGGCGATAATAGAAATGACAATAGGAATGATGGATTCCAGCGCGCAAACAATAACAACAACCAGCAGCGCTCAAATACCAATAAAAATAATTCTCAGAGAAATGGCCGTCAGGATGGAAGAACATCTGAGATAAGGTCAGCAGAGATGATGCCAGAGAAGAAGCCGGACAGCCGCAGGGCGGAAAAATTCCAAGACCGTGATCGGAATAAGGATCGGGAGAGCGGCAGAAGCAATCGTCAAGAAAAGCAGATTTCTCAGAAGAATGGTTTAGTCAAGAAGCCAGAGCCGGTTAAGCAGGAGGTAAAGGAGCCTGAAATTAAGGTAATTCAGATCGGGGATTCCATTACCATCAAGGAGCTTGCGGAAAAGATGAAGCTTCAGGCATCCGTGATTGTCAAGAAAATGTTTATGCAGGGAAAGATGCTGACCATCAATCAGGAGGTTGATTTTGCGACAGCGGAGGAGATTGCGCTTGAGTTTGATGTGATTGCAGAACAGGAAGAAAAGGTGGATGTCATCGAGGAGCTTTTAAAGGAAGAGGAAGAAGATGAGAGCACCATGATTGCAAGACCTCCGGTTATCTGTGTGATGGGGCATGTCGATCATGGAAAGACTTCTCTTCTGGATGCGATTCGCTCTACCAATGTCACCTCAAGAGAGGCGGGCGGTATTACACAGCATATAGGTGCCTATGTGGTGGAGATCAATGGGCAGGGAATCACCTTCCTTGACACGCCCGGACACGAGGCATTTACAGCGATGCGTATGAGAGGCGCACAGTCCACGGATATTGCAGTGCTTGTCGTGGCGGCGGACGACGGCGTGATGCCGCAGACCATTGAGGCGATCAATCATGCCAAGGCAGCAGGCATTGAGATTATTGTGGCGATCAATAAGATTGATAAGCCAAGCGCCAATATTGATCGCGTAAAGCAGGAATTGATTGAGTATGAGCTGGTAGCAGAGGATTGGGGTGGAAGCACAGTCTTTGTTCCAGTTTCCGCGCATACTGGGGAGGGAATTGAGAATCTTTTGGAGATGATTCTCCTTACTGCCGAGGTGAAGGAGCTGAAAGCGAATCCAAAGCGAAAGGCAAGAGGACTTGTGATTGAGGCACAGCTTGATAAGGGCAAAGGACCTGTCGCGACGGTACTGGTTCAGAAGGGAACCTTGCATGTCGGGGATGTGATTGCCGCAGGTTCCAGTCATGGCAAGGTGAGAGCTATGATCGACGACAAGGGCAGAAGGGTGAAGGAGGCGCTTCCTTCTACACCAGTGGAGATCCTTGGATTAAATGATGTTCCAAATGCGGGAGAGATTTTTGTTGCATGTGAGAATGAGAAGGAGGCGAGAAGCTTTGCAGAAACCTTTATCTCGCAGGGCAAGGAGAAGCTTTTGGAGGAGACAAGAGCAAAGATGTCATTGGATGATCTGTTCAGCAAGATTCAGGCGGGCAGTGTGAAAGAGCTGAATATTATCGTAAAGGCGGATGTTCAGGGCTCCGTGGAGGCGATGAGACAGAGCCTTTTGAAGCTTTCCAATGAGGAGGTTATCGTCAAGGTGATCCATGGAGGCGTGGGTGCCATCAATGAGTCAGACGTGATTCTTGCCTCTGCGTCCAATGCCATTATCATTGGCTTTAATGTAAAGCCGGATAACACGGCAAAGAGCGTTGCGGAGCGCGAAAATGTCGATGTGCGCTTATACCGCGTGATCTATAACGCTATTGAGGATGTCGAGGCTGCTATGAAAGGAATGTTGGAGCCTGTCTTTGCGGAGAAGGTGATCGGGCACGCCGAGGTAAGACAGACCTTTAAGTCTTCCGGCGTGGGCATGATAGCAGGTTCTTATGTGTTGGATGGCAAGTTCCAGAGAGGTTGTAGCTGCAGGGTCAGCAGAGAGGGAGAGGTATTGTTTGACGGTGCGCTCGCGTCCTTAAAGCGTTTTAAGGATGATGTGAAGGAAGTTAATGCAGGCTATGAGTGCGGTCTTGTATTTGAGAAGTTTGGTGACTTGCAGGAGGGCGACCAGATAGAAGCCTATATTATGGAAGAGGTTCCGAGATGAGAAAAAACAGTATAAAAAATACAAGAATAAATGGAGAAGTAATGAAGGAGCTGAGCAATATTATTAGAAATGAGATCAAGGACCCCAGAATCCATGCCATGACGAGCGTGGTTTCCGTGGATGTAACTCCAGATCTGAAATATTGTAAGGCATATATTAGTGTTCTGGGCGATGAGGAAGCACAGAAGGAGACGATTCAGGGCTTAAAGAGTGCGGAGGGATATATCCGCACCCAGCTTGCCAGAACAGTGAATTTAAGAAATACCCCACAGATCACATTTGTTTTGGATCAATCCATTGAATATGGAGTTAATATGTCGAAGCTGATTGATGAGGTAAATAAGAATGATACTGAGGAATGAACTTAAGGAAGTGAAGACGGCAGCGATCTCTGGTCATGTCAGACCGGACGGAGATTGTGTCGGCGCATGCATGGCACTGTACCACTATATTCGAAAAAATTTTCCGGAAATTGAGGTGGATCTCTATCTGGAGGAGGTATCGCAAAGCTATTCTTTTCTAGAAGGGATAGAGGAAATTAAGCACAGTGCTTCTGCGTCAAAGGAATACGATGTATTTTTTATCCTTGACTGCGGGGATAAGGATAGGCTAGGATTTTCTTCTGTATATTTTGAGACGGCAAAGCGGACGGTGTGTATTGATCATCACATTAGCAATGGCGGTGATTTTACAGACAGCAGTCAGGTGGAGCCAAAGTCTGCCGCAACCTGCGAGGTGTTATTTTACCTTATGAAGCTGGAGGAGATGAATCTTACCATCGCCACAGCGCTCTATACCGGTTTAATCCATGACACGGGAGTGTTTAAGCACAGCAATACAACGGAGCGGACCTTGATGGCGGCGGCAAAGCTTGTGGGAATGGGCGTTGCATTTACTAAGATTATCAATACTTCTTTCTATGAGAAGAGCTATGTGCAGAATCAGATTCTGGGAAGGGCGCTTCTTGAGAGTGTGGTATTTTATCATGGAAGCTGCATTTTCTCAGCGCTGAAGCTTAAGGATCTGGATTTCTATGGAGTGGGTCCCAGCGATCTGGGAGGTATTGTGGATCAGCTTATTGTAACCGAGGGAATTCGCTGTGCTATCTTCTTATATGAGATAGAACAGCAGAAATTTAAGGTTAGTATGCGGAGCAAAGAAGGAATTGACGTCAGTCAGGTTGCGATGCACTTTGGAGGCGGCGGACATATGCGAGCTGCGGGCTGCGAGATGATGGGAAGCGTGTATGATGTGATCAATAACCTGTCTGCGCGGATCGCCCTTCAGATTGAAGAGCAGCCAAAGAGTGTGGCGGCAAGGGCAGAGGAGGAGCCGTGTACAGCGGAATAATCAATGTATATAAAGAAAAGGGCTACACCTCTCATGATGTGGTTGCAAAGCTGCGCGGCATCTTAAAGCAGAAAAAGATTGGGCATACGGGGACGCTTGATCCACAGGCGGAAGGTGTCCTTCCCGTATGTCTTGGCGCGGGGACAAAATTGTGTGAGCTTTTGACCGATAAAGATAAGGAGTATGAGGCGCTGCTTTTGCTGGGTGTGAGCACAGATACACAGGATCTGACAGGAACTGTACAAAAAAGGCTTCCTGTGACAGTTTCCAAGGAGGAGGCAGAGCAGGCGATGCGTTCCTTTGTCGGAGAATATGCGCAGATACCGCCGATGTATTCCGCGATCAAGGTGGATGGGAAAAAGCTATATGAGCTTGCGAGAGAGGGAAAGGAGATTGAGAGAAAGGCAAGAACCGTTGCAATCTTCTCCCTCTCTGTTCTCTCTGTCGCGCTTCCCAGAATCAGATTTCGCGTCGCGTGCTCGAAAGGAACCTACATTCGAACACTGTGTCATGATATTGGCGAGAAGCTTGGCTGCGGAGGCTGCATGGAAGAGCTTGTGCGCACGAGGGTCGGTGCATTTCGGATGGAAAATACACTTACACTTGATGAGATAGAAAAGAAGCATGGTGAAAAGAAGCTGATGCCCTATATTCTCTCTGTGGAGGAGGCGCTCGCAGAATATCCGACGTGTGCGGTCAGACCAGATGCCGATCGTCTGATCTACAATGGAAATCCATTTAAAATGGCGGACTGCGCAAAGGAAATTCCGACCAATATGCCGGTCCGCGTTTACGACAGCGGCGGAAGATTTGTCGGCTTATATGAATACAGAGCAGAAAAACGGGCATTTTATCCCTTGAAGATGTTTTTGGATGCATAGGGAAGGAAGGGGACAGGACAATGGAATTTTTGAATCATCTGTCACAGCTTCATATGAAAGAGAAAACGGCGGTGACGCTGGGAAAATTTGACGGGCTGCACCGTGGGCACAAGAAGCTGTTAAATCAAGTTCTAAGAAAGAGGGAGGAGGGCTATCGCGCCGCTATCTTTACCTTTGACATCCCGCCAAGAAATGTCTTAAAGGGGACAAGGAGACAGATGATTCTCACCAATGAGGAGCGGACCTCACTTCTGAAACAATATAAGGTAGATATTCTATTTGAGTGCCCGTTTACCAAGGAGATTGCAGGGATGGACCCGGAGCAGTTTGTCAGGGAAATACTGCTGGGGCAGATGAATGTCGGTTATATTGCCGTGGGAAGCGATTTTCGATTTGGACACGATCGGGCGGGCGATATTTATCTATTGGACAGGCTTTCCAGAAAATATCATTTTAGGCTTCTGGTTCTTGCAAAAGAGCAACATAATGGAAGGGACATCAGCAGTACATACATCAGGGAAATACTGCGAAAAGGGCAGATGGAGCTGGCAGAAGAGCTTCTTGGCTATCCCTATTTTGTGACGGGGGAGGTTGTAAAAGGAAAGCAGCTAGGAAGAAAGCTGGGCACTCCCACACTCAACCAGATTCCGAGGGAAGAAAAGCTGCTGCCCCCAGACGGTGTGTATGCGTCAAAAGTATATCTGGACGGCGAGGTATACGGAGGCATGACAAATATCGGCATACGTCCCACAGTGGAAGATACCAAGGTGAGAAACGTCGAAACCTATCTGTTTAATTTCGACAAAGATATGTATGGACGAAATGTAAAAGTCGAATTGTTATCTTTTCAGCGGGAAGAACAAAAATTTGATTCTGTAGAAGAGCTGAGGGTGCAATTACAAAAAGATATGGAAAAAACAAAACAAATTTTGGGAAAAATTTACATTGACAACAAAAAGTAATGTTGATATAATACTCCTGTAACAAATGTAAAAATTATGTAAAAATTTGAAAGATAGACAAAAAAAGGGTGATTACTTCAAGGGGCTCTGGTGGACAGGAGTATTTAAAAATGAGACATTCTATTAAGAAACTGACAGGGATCTATTTACTGACGACAGCAATGCTGGTTTCCGCCGCAGATGCTACATACGCTGTAAATGTTACAGGTACGGACGCAGCAGCAGGTGGAGCAGTAGCATTAGAGACTTACTATAGAAACAATAACACAGCTTCCAGCATACAGGCAAATGGAAAAGCAGTCACTTCATCGCCTGCACTTGAAAAGGTACCGGGCTATGAGAATCTTGGTATTGCCAAGGTAGAGGACAGCCTTAATATTCGCGAGACACCAGTAGACGGACAAGTCGTGGGAAGACTATTAAAGGACGGCGCCTGCGAAATTATCTCGGAGGAAAATGGCTGGTGCTATATTGAATCAGGCGAGATAAGCGGCTATGTAAGCAGTGAATATCTTCTGACCGGTGAGGACGCCTTGAGGCGCGCATGGGAAGTAATGACCAATGTCGCTACTGTCACAGCGGATGCGCTGTATCTGAGGGAGGCACCAACCACGGAGTCCGGCTATATTGAGCTTTTGGGCAACTCAGAAAAGCTTGAAGTAGTGGAGGAATTAGCCGGCTGGGCAAAAGTGGTGGTTGACAATACGGAGGGCTATGTAAGCGCAGATTATATCACAGTCTCACAGGAGCTTCAGACAGCCGTAACATTATCCCAGCTTCTATATGGCATGGACGTATCAGATCTGAGAGTGCAGATGGTGGAATTTGCACAGCAGTTTGTGGGCTATCCTTATGTATATGGCGGCAACAGCTTAACGAGGGGTACGGACTGCTCTGGTTTTACTAATTTAATTTATGCGCACTTTGGCATTTCTATTCCAAGAACTGCCACAACACAGTATAATTTTGGAACAAAGATCAGCGTGTCAGAATTAAAGCCGGGCGATTTGATTATCTATGGAGAATATCAGATAGAACATGTGGGCATGTATATTGGAAATGGAAGAATTGTACATGCAAGCAATGCACGGACAGGCATTAAATATTCAGATATGTATTATAGGAATATCATTGGGTGCGTGCGAATAATTCAGGATTAAAGGAATTGAGAATATAGGAATAAACAGGAGATCGAGGACGGTTTCCTGTTTTTTGTGTATGTAAATATTATTTTCTTCCTTTTTGGAATTGTGTACCCATTGGGAAATAACTTATAAATTTACCTTGTAAATGGCAGATAAAGATTTTATAATTCGAATATATAAATTGATACTTACAGGAGGGACACCAGTTTACAACTTTTTGATAAAGTATAAGTTTTTGTAAGAGTTATTT
>CAMWWW010000060.1 GCA_947178015.1 uncultured Clostridia bacterium | reverse complement strand
ATTTGTGACATCGGTAAGAGAATTTATGACAGAAATATGGTTGCAGCCAATGATGGAAATATTTCTGTAAAGCTGAATGACAATGAATTTCTCTGCACGCCAACCGGTGTGAGCAAGGGCTTTATGACACCCGATTATATCTGTAAGGTGGACAAGAACGGAAAGGTGCTTCAGGCGAACGGCAATTTCAGACCTTCTTCTGAGATCAAGATGCATATGAGGGTGTACCAGTGCCGTCCTGATGTTGGGGCTGTAGTACATGCACATCCTACATTTGCGACATCCTTTGCTATCGCAGGGATTCCGCTTACCCAGCCGATTATGCCGGAGGCTGTTATCGCTCTTGGATGTGTTCCGATTGCAAAGTACGGCAGACCTTCTACAGAGGAGATTCCTGATGCAGTGGAGGAGTGGCTTCCATACTATGATGCAGTGCTTCTTGAGAGCCATGGTGCATTGACCTTCAGCACAGATCTGCTGAACGCTTACCATAAGATGGAGTCGGTAGAGTTTTACGCAGAGCTTCTTTATAAGTCAAGACAGCTTGGCGGACCGAAGGAGTTTACGCCAGAGCAGGTAGAGCAGCTTTATGAAATTAGAAGACAGTTCGGCCTTCCCGGAAAACATCCGGCGAATGTATGTCCAAATGCGAAAGCAGGCAAGCCTAGCTGCCATAGTTGCGGCGGAAATTGCCATGGAGCTGCAGGCACTGAGACCGATGCAGTAGTGGCGGAGATCACCAAGAGAGTGATGGAGCAGTTGAATTTAAGATAATGCCTGTTGGGAGGCGCGCTATGCGAGAACAGGAGATTACACAGCTTGTGGCATCTGTGATGGATGCCATGGCAGATACAATCAGCGTCCATATTTCTTTAAAGCAGGCAAAAGCGCTGATAGAGAAGGTGGAGGCGAAAGCGGCTGAGATGGGAGTGAATGTGGTGATTGCAGTGTCGAATTCGTGCGCGAATCCCGTAGCTGTCCATTGTATGGACAACTCCTATATCGCAAGCTATGATGTGGCATTTCAGAAAGCCTACACGGTAGTTGCTCTGAAGATGTCAACAATGGAATTAAAACAGTTAAGCCAGCCGAATGGTCCTCTCTATGGCATCCAGCATACCAATCAGGGCAGGATCGTGATCTTTGGAGGCGGGGAGCCGCTTACCGTAAAGGGCAGGATTGTTGGCGGGCTGGGCGTCAGCGGCGGCTCAGAGGAGCAGGACGCGGCGCTGGCGGCATATGGCAGACAAGCGTTTGAAGCTTGGCAAATGGAAGCACAAAAATAAGAGGAGGTTTTGAGGTGGCAGTAGACGAAAAAGAACTGCAGGCGATCGTGAAAGAAGTGATGGCGAAGCTGCAGACAGGAGCAAAACCCTCGGCAAAACAATCCGGTATCTTTGAGGATATGAATGATGCGATTGCGAAAGCAAAGGAAGCACAAAGAATTATGCAGAAGATGCCGATGGATTTCCGTGAAAAGATTATTGCAAATATACGTAAAAAAACAAAAGAAAATGCAGAGCTTCTCGCCCGCATGGGTGTAGAGGAAACCGGTATGGGAAATGTCGGCGACAAGATTCTAAAGCATCATCTTCTCGCTGAGAAGACTCCCGGCACGGAGGACATTACCACGACGGCATGGTCCGGCGACAGAGGCTTGACGCTGATAGAGATGGGACCATTTGGCGTGATTGGCGCGATCACTCCTTGTACCAATCCAAGTGAGACGATTCTCTGCAACAGCATTGGCATGCTTGCAGGCGGCAATACGGTGGTATTTTGCCCTCATCCGGCGGCTATCAAGGTTTCTCAGTTTGCGATCCAGCTTGTCAATCAGGCGAGCATGGAGGCGGGCGGCCCGGATAATGTGGCAGTTTCTGTGACAAAGCCTACCATGGATGCGAGCAAGATTATGATGGCGCACAAGGATATCCCGCTGATTGCAGCGACAGGCGGTCCCGGCGTTGTCACCACGGTTCTTTCCTCCGGCAAGAGAGGAATTGGCGCAGGAGCAGGAAATCCGCCGGTAGTGGTAGATGAGACAGCAGACATAAAAAAGGCGGCGGTTGATATTATAAATGGTTGTACCTTCGATAACAATCTTCCCTGTATTGCAGAAAAGGAAGTGGTGGCAGTCAGCCAGATTGCAGATGAATTGATCTATCATATGATCGAGAATGGCTGTTATATGGCGTCGAAGGAAGAGCAGGATAAGCTGGTTGCGACTGTGCTCACGCCAAAGGGACTGAACAGAAAATGTGTGGGGCGTGATGCAAAGACATTGTTGTCCATGATAGGAGTCACTGCACCAGAAAATACCCGCTGCATTATCTTTGAGGGACCAAAGGAGCATCCGCTGATCGCCGAGGAGCTGATGATGCCGATTCTTGGAATTGTCAGGGCGAAGGATGTGGACGATGCGATCGAGCAGGCAGTGTGGTTAGAGCATGGAAATCGCCATTCTGCACATATGCATTCAAAAAATGTGGAGAATCTGACGAAATTTGGAAAAGCGATTGACACGGCGATCTTTGTGAAAAATGCGCCGTCCTATGCAGCGATTGGCTTTGGCGGTGAGGGCTTCTGTACCTTTACCATTGCGAGCCGCACAGGGGAGGGACTTACCTCCGCAAGCACCTTTACTAAGAGAAGGCGCTGTGTGATGTCAGACAGTCTCTGTGTCAGATAGGTAGTTAAGGAAGGGAGAAAATAGCAATGGACATGAATTCGGTCAATATTGAAGAGATTGTGAAGCAGGTCCTTAAGGGCATGTCAAGCCAGCCGGCACAGAGCGCGGCACCTGCTCCTTCTTATCAGGCGCCGGGCGCCATTCCCAAGACAGCGAGAGTGGCGATGCTGACCGCACTGGAGAAGATTGAGCTTCAGGAGTATCCGATCCCAGAGCTTGGCGATGGAGATATTCTCGTTAAAGTGGAGGGCTGCGGCATCTGTGGGACAGATGCACATGAATATAAAAGAGATCCATTTAGCCTGATTCCGGTAGTGTTAGGGCATGAGGGAACGGGAGAGATCGTGAAGATGGGCAGCAAGGTGAAGAAGGACAGTGCAGGCAAGGATCTGCATGTCGGGGATAAGGTTGTTACCTGTATGATCTTTAAGGATAACCCAGATATCACGATGTTTGACTTAAATAAGCAGAATGTGGGCGGCGCAGATGTATATGGTCTGCTTCCAGATGATGACAAACATTTGAATGGTTGGTTTTCCGACTATATTGTGATTCGTCAAGGCTCCACCGTATTTAATGTAAGTGATCTGGATCTGGATTCCCGTATTCTGATTGAGCCGTGCGCTGTGTTAATTCACGCGGTGGAGCGGGCGAAGACAACAGGAATTCTCCGCTTTAACAGCAGAGTGGTAGTACAGGGCTGTGGGCCGATCGGCTTGATCTGCATCGCGGTGCTCAGAACGATGGGCATTGAGAATATTGTGGCAGTGGACGGTGAGCAGAAGAGGCTTGATTTTGCGAGAGAGATGGGAGTAGGCAAAACCGTCAATTTCAAGGATCACAAGGGAATTGAGGCGCTCTCGGAGGCAGTGAAGACAGCATTTGGCGGCTATCTGGCAGATTTTGCTTTCCAGTGTACAGGTTCTCCTGTGGCACACAGCAATATTTATAAATTTATTCGCAACGGCGGCGGACTTTGCGAGCTTGGCTTCTTTATCAACGGCGGAGATGCGACGATCAACCCGCATTTTGATATTTGCTCAAAGGAGATCACAACCGTTGGTTCATGGGTATATACGTTGAGAGATTACGCGACTACCTTTGATTTCTTAAAAAGAGCAAAGGGCATCGGACTTCCGATCAATAAGCTGATCACGCACAAGTTCTCTCTGGAGGATATCAATGAGGGCTTCCAGACAAATCTTCGCATGGAAGGCTTAAAGATTGCTATCGTAAATAAATAATGCGGCATGGGTATTTTTGAAAAATAGCCTAAGGAGAAAAGACTATGGCAAAAGCAGTTGGTATTATTGAGGTGTACGGTCTAGTGGCGGCTTTTGTGGCGGCGGATGCTGCATGTAAAGCGGCGGATGTGACGCTGGAAACCTTTGACAAGAATAAGCCTGCCAATGCAGATAAGCTGCCGGTGCCGCTTATCGTGCTGGTAAAGTTCAGAGGGAGCGTCGCGGCGGTCGAGGCAGCCATGGAGGCTGCCGAGGAGGCTGCGAATACCGTGTCCGGCGTAGTGTCCAAATATGTGATAGCAAGCCCGGAGGACGATACAGAAAAGATGTTGAAGCTGAGCGGTCTGGATAAAACCTAGCGCATACGATTACATAGGAATGGTTGATGTGGGGCGCAGATTCGCTTGATATTAGGATAAACAAAAACAGGAGGAAATAAAAATGGCACAGGAAGCATTGGGAATGGTAGAAACAAGAGGTCTGGTAGCAGCTATCGAGGCAGCAGATGCCATGGTTAAGGCGGCAGAGGTGACATTGATTGGTACAGAGAAGATCGGTTCTGGACTGGTAAGTGTTATGGTTCGCGGAGACGTCGGAGCAGTGAAGGCAGCGACAGAGGTTGGCGGAAGTGCAGCGAGCAAGCTGGGTGAGCTGGTTGCCGTACATGTGATTCCAAGACCTCACAATGACGTGGAGAAGATCCTTCCTACCTTAAAATAAATGAGCCGTCATAGAGCGGCGGATGGCAGTTAAAGGAGCATGGCGCATGAAATCATTAGGATTTATCGAGATTCCAAGTGTGGCGGCTGCCGTGGATGCACTGGATACGATGTGTAAGACCGCAGATGTGGAATTCGTCACTTGGGAGAGAAAGATGGGGGGAAGGCTGGTGACAGTGATTGTTCAGGGCGAGGTTGCAGCGGTCTCCCAAGCAGTGGAGAGTGCAGTGCAGTCTGCAATACTGAAGCCGGCAGCGTATGCTGTTATCGCAAACCCCCATGAGGAGCTTTGGAAGATTATCAAGCTCAGCCAGAAAAAGCTCCACAAAACGGAGCAGTCAGAAAAAGTGATAGATAAGACAATGTCAGAGGTATAAGTGGATAAGCTTTAGACTGAAAGGAGATTTATAATGGCACAGGAAGCTTTAGGAATGGTGGAAACAAGAGGTTTGGTAGCGGCGGTTGAGGCGGCAGATTCTATGCTGAAGGCTGCTAATGTAGAGCTTATTGGCTCCGAGAAGATTGGCTCTGGACTGGTAAGCGTTATGGTTCGCGGAGATGTGGGAGCAGTGAAGGCTGCTGTGGAGGCAGGCGCTGCTAATGCAAGCAAGCTGGGTGAGTTAGTAGCTACTCATGTGATTCCAAGACCTCACAATGATGTGGAGAAGATTCTTCCGACACTGAAATAGAGAGCAATAAGGCAGATAGGGCGCAGCACGGCAGGCATAGAGTCGATATGATATGCCTGCCTGTGCGGGCGTCAGACAAAGATAGAAAGTGCAGGTGACAGGGTTGGAAGAGAGGACAGTGGAATATATCGCGAAGCTGGTTATGGACGCGATGGGCGAGCGGGAGAGACAGAGCGGCTTTGGCGTGAAGGTGGGCGTGTCAGCAAGGCATGTGCACTTGACGCAGGAGCATGTGGAAGCGTTGTTTGGGCCGGGTTATCAGCTCACAAAGAAAAAGGATTTGATGGGAGGACAGTTTGCCTCCAACGAGCAAGTGACCATTGTCGGCACAAAGCTTCGTGCGATTGAGAATGTCAGGATATTGGGACCAGTGAGAAAAGGCTCTCAGGTGGAGATTTCCCAGACAGATGCAGTAAAATTAGGTGTTATGGCGCCGATACGCGAGTCGGGCAATACCAAAGGCTCTGCGCCGATCGCCATTGTAGGCCCCAAGGGAGCGATCTATCTGAACGAGGGCTGTATTGTGGCGAAACGGCATATCCATATGTCGCCGGAGGATGCGGCTGCGGCAGGTGTGACGGACGGCGAGATTGTGTCTGTAAAATTTGCCAATGAGAGAGGAACTATTTTTAATAATGTGCAGATTCGGGTGGACAAGAGCTTTACCTTAGAGATGCATATTGACACAGATGAAGCCAATGCTTCCAAGATAAAGACCGGAGATATGGGAATTCTTGTGAAGTAAGAATACATGGAAGATATTGGGCTAGGGGATTATTATGATAGTTGGCAAGGTTGTAGGCAGTGTAGTGGCAACAAGAAAGAATGAAAATCTGGTTGGAAGTAAATTCCTGATTGTGGAGCCTTTTGAGAGCATGAAGGGAGCGAATAACCGGATTGTCGCAATCGATAATGTAGGTGCAGGCATCGGTGAGATTGTACTGGTAGCACAGGGAAGCGCGGCGCGGATTGGCTGTGGTCTGGCAGATTCACCGGTAGATGCGGCTATTGTCGGGATCGTCGATGACGGAATCGGGCTGGAATAGAGGTGCTTATATGAATATGACAGAGTTAAGCGCGCTTATGCGTGAGAGCGGTGTAGTGGGCGCCGGCGGCGCAGGCTTTCCGTCCTACGCTAAGCTGAATAAAAAGGCTGATACGATAATATTAAACTGCGCGGAGTGTGAGCCGTTGTTAAAGCTTCACAGGCAGGTGCTTGCAAAATATGCTTACGAGATTATCAGCACATTGGAGCAGATTGCAGACGCGGTGGAGGCAGAGCGGGTGATTATAGCGGTTAAGGGAAGCTATAAGCAGGCGGTCGAGGCAGTGAAGGCACAGCTTTCTTCCTTTAAAAAGACGGAGATAGGGATTCTTCCTGAGATTTATCCTGCCGGCGATGAGGTTATCACGATCTATGAGACGACGAAGCGCGTAGTTCCGCCGGGAAGCTTGCCGATAGAGGTCGGCGTTATCGTCTATAATGTGGAGACCATCTATAATGTATATCGCGCCGTGGCAGAACATGCCCCAGTTACATATAAGTATATCACGATTGCGGGGGAGGTCGCAAAGCCTGTCACGCTGAAAGCTCCGCTTGGCATCACTTACAATGAGCTGATTGAGCTCGCCGGCGGTGCGACGGTTTCTGATCCTGTGCTGATCGGCGGCGGTCCCATGACAGGACGAATTGTGAATGGCTATGATACCGTGACGAAGACAAGCAATGCAGTGCTTGTGATGCCTCCGAATTCCTTTATCGTGCAGAAGAAGCAGAGCCGGATTCAGACCAATATGAAAAGAGCCATGGCAGCTTGCTGCCAGTGCCAGATGTGTACCGATCTGTGTCCAAGACATCTGCTGGGACATCCCATTGAGCCTCATGCATTTATGCGCTCGGCGAGCAGCGGGGTGACAAGGGATGTCACACCGTATATCAATACCATGTTCTGCTCGCAGTGCGGCTTGTGCGAGATGTTTTCCTGCTTTCAGAATCTTGCTCCGACGACATTGATCGGAGCGTGCAAGTCTGGGCTTAGGAAAAATGGAGTTCCGATCCCGCAAGGTGTGTCGGCGGATAGGGTTCATCCAAACAGGGAGAGCCGTCTGGTATCCAAGGAGCGCCTGACGGCAAGGCTGGGGCTATCCAAGTATGATGTTGAGGCAAAGCTTGTCGATGAGCAGGTGGAGGCAAAGCAGGTAAAGCTTGCCTTAACACAGCATATCGGCGCTCCGGCTGTGGCGACAGTGGCAAAGGGAGATGCTGTGGTTGCAGGACAGGTGATCGGAGCAGCCGCAGAAGGGAAGCTGGGAGTGAACACCCATGCCTCCATCAGCGGGACAGTTGTCGATGTAAATGACAGATTTGTTACGATTAAGGCATAGAACAGGCAGTATTTGCCCGCAGAAATGAGGTTACAATGAGTAAAGCGATAGGAATGGTGGAATACAAGACAGTGTCGACAGGGATACAGGCTGCAGATTTGATGCTGAAGACGGCGGAGGTTGAGATTATTGAGGCACAGACTGTCTGTCCCGGAAAATATATTGTGCTGATCAGCGGTGATTTAAGTGCCGTCAATGCTTCCGTGGAGGCGTCCCGCACACAGTTTGAGCAGCAGCTTATCGACTCCTTTGTGCTTGGCAATCCACATGAATCCATTTTCAGCGCGATTTACGGCGCAGCAAATATCGAGAATGTAAAGGCGCTTGGTGTGTTAGAAACCTTCTCGGCCGCCTCCATTATCGTGGCAGCCGATGCTGCCGCCAAGACCTCCATCGTCGATTTGATTGAGCTTCGAATCGCGAGAGGAATGTGTGGGAAATCCTATTTAATGCTGACAGGGGATGTGGCAGCGGTGACGGCGGCGATCGAGCGCGCGCAGGCGGAGGTGGGCGAGACAGGAATGTTCCTTGACTCCTCTGTGATTGCCAGCCCAGACAAAAGACTTTGGGACAGCATCCTGTAACAGGATGCCATGGAGGGAGCTATGCTTGCAATAGAGAGACGGAATGAGATTTTATCAAAACTTCAGGAGGAGCGGAAGGTTGTAGTCAGTGATTTAAGCCAGCAATATAATGTGACAGAAGAGACGATCCGCAGAGATCTGGAAAAGCTTGAGAATGAGGGGCTGGCAAAAAAGACCTACGGCGGGGCTGTCTTAAATGAAAGCTTTAATACGGATCTGCCCTACACCGTTCGCAAGAAGGCAAATGTGGAGAGTAAGCAGAAGATAGCGGAGGCGATCGCCGCTATGATCGAAGATGGCGATCATTTAATATTAGATGCAAGCTCCACAGCTCTGTTTATCGCAAAGCGGATGAAGGATAAGAAAAATATCACGGTGATAACAAATTCCGTTGAGATATTGCTGGAGCTCTCAGACAGAAATGGCTGGAAGATACTGTCCACAGGCGGGCGCTTAAAGGAAGGCGGACTCGCGTTAGTCGGGTATCAGGCGGAGCGCATGGTCAGCACATTTCATGTTGATTATGCCATTTTTTCCTGCAAGGGAATGGATCTGGAGCGTGGTCTTACCGATGCAAATGAGAGCGATGCCCAGATTAAAAAAATGATTGTGAAGGCAGCAAACAAGACCATTCTTGCTGTGGATCATTCCAAATTTGACAGGATTTCTTTTACACAGGTCTGTGAGCTTTCTGAGATAGATATGGTGGTCACGGACAAGGAACCGGACGAGAGCTGGAAGCAGACATTTTTGTCCGCCGGAATTGAGCTTGTATGCCCGGAATAGGAGTGGAAGTCATATGAAGCGATTTAAGATTAAAACGGAGGTGTGCTTCAGTGAAAATGCGATCGACGCCCTGACGGAAATTAAGGGGAAAAATGCGGTGATTTTTACCGATTCCTTTATGGCATCGTCAGGTGCGGCGGATCGCATTGCGGAGAAGCTTGGAAATTGCAGCAGCATCCGTATATTTGATAAAGTAAAACCAGACCCGCCGATCGAGCTGGTGACGGAGGGATTGGAATTTTTGAGAAATGCCAATGCAGATGTGGTGGTTGCTTTGGGAGGAGGCTCTTCCATCGATGCAGCGAAATCCGTAGTGCTGATGGCAAAGAGAGTGAATCCGGCAAGTCCGATAAGGCTGATTGCAATTCCAACTACCAGCGGCACAGGCTCCGAGGTGACACAATTTGCCGTGATCACAGATGCACAGAAGGGAGTGAAGTATCCCCTTGTCGATGAGCAGCTTTTGCCGGATATGGCGATTTTAGATCCGTCCCTCGTCATGACGGCGCCTCCCGGCATCACGGCAGACACCGGATTTGATGTGATCACGCACGCGCTGGAGGCGTATGTTTCCAAAAATGCCTCCGATGCGTCAGACGCACTGGCAGAGAAAGCATTTGAGCTTGCCTTTGAATTTCTGCCAAGAGCATTTAAAAATGGCACGGATTATATGGCGAGAGATAAGATGCACAGTGCTTCTTGTCTGGCAGGAATGGCATTTAACGGAGTAAGTCTTGGCGTCAATCACAGCATTGCCCATGCACTTGGAGGAAAGCTTCACATTCCTCATGGAAGGGCGAACGCCATCTTACTTCCGCACGTCATTGCCTTTAATGCCGATCTAGATGGGCATTTTGGCGCCGATGACACAGAGGCAGCGGTGAAATATGCAAAGCTTGCACAGAGAGTGGGCCTTCCCTGCACAAATGTGCGGATGGGAGTACTCAATCTGATACAGGAGCTGACTTATATGATGCAGATGATGCATATTCCTATGACATTATCTGAGATGGGGATTGATCTGGAGGAATTTGAGCTGATTCGTCCTTCTGTTGTGGAGGCGGCGCTGGCAGACGTATGCACACTCACAAATCCAAAAAGAGTATCAGCAAAGAGAATCAATCGGATACTTGATACAATAGCAAGATAAATGATGGATAGATAACGCCATAATATTCTTTGGAGATGGGATATTATGGCGTTTTTGTGTGTTTGTTGGCATAAAAGTTGTAAGAATATTTTGCTTTCTATATCTCCATCAATGCCCCTAATTTATATCTTATAAGTTTATGTAAAGATAATGGGTGTAGTCATTTTCGGAAAGGGTCCGCGCAGAGAATCGCCTATAGTCCTCCGTCACCC
>CAMWWW010000059.1 GCA_947178015.1 uncultured Clostridia bacterium | reverse complement strand
TTTTATTTTCTATGTAGTTGGCTATGGGCTTTTAAATAAAAGCAATGTATATGATGATTTTGTCCGCGGTGCAAAAGATGGCATGAAGACGGTGGCGGGAATTCTCCCCACCCTGATAGGGCTTATGGTGGCAGTGGGAATTCTTCGTGCCTCCGGCTTCCTAGAATGGCTGTGTGCACTTCCGGCAGAGCTCACCGAGCACGTAGGCCTTCCCGCGCCATTATTGCCAGTAATCATCGTGCGTATGTTTTCTTCCTCTGCGGCGACAGGACTTGTGCTGGATATCTTTAAGGAATACGGAACAGATTCCAGAATTGGACTTATTACCTCCATTATGATGAGCTGTACCGAGACAATCTTCTACACAATGAGTGTATACTGTATAGCTGCCAAGGTAAAAAAATCACGTTATACCTTGTCAGGGGCATTATTAGCAACCTTCGCTGGGATCGTGGCCAGTATCTTCCTTGCGGGGCTAATAAGAGAGGGATAGCTTGACGGTGCAAAACATGTCCGATTTCTTCAAAGATTCTGAGGATAAACTATTTGACTTTCGCAAATTAAAGCATTATACTAAAAGAGATATTTTGAATTACGTGTGTGAAAAATAGGAGGAAAGAATCATGTCATATGTAGATGAGGTGCTTGAGCTGGTTGTAGCCAAAAATCCGGCACAACCAGAGTTTCATCAGGCAGCGAAGGAAGTTTTGGAATCTCTTCGCGTCGTAATTGAGGCAAATGAAGAGGAATACAGAAAGGATGCGCTCTTAGAGAGATTGGTTACACCAGAAAGAGTCATTATGTTCCGCGTTCCTTGGGTGGACGATAAGGGACAGGTTCAGGTTAATAATGGCTTCCGTGTACAGTTTAATAGTGCAATCGGCCCATACAAGGGAGGACTTCGCTTCCACCCATCTGTAAACCTTGGAATTATCAAGTTTCTTGGATTTGAACAGATATTTAAAAACTCTCTGACCGGGCTTCCCATTGGCGGCGGCAAGGGCGGCTCTGATTTTGATCCAAAGGGCAAATCTGACCGCGAGGTTATGTCCTTCTGTCAAAGCTTTATGACAGAGCTCTGTCGTCATATCGGTGCAGACACCGACGTTCCGGCAGGAGACATCGGCGTAGGCGGCAGAGAGATAGGCTTTATGTATGGACAGTACAAGAGAATCCGCAATCTATACGAAGGCGTACTCACTGGAAAAGGCTTGACTTACGGCGGATCTCTGGCTAGAACAGAGGCAACGGGATATGGATTATTATATTTGACCGAAGAGATGTTAAAATGCAACGGCAAAGAGATTGCAGGCAAGACAATCGCTGTGTCCGGCGCAGGAAATGTAGCCATCTATGCCATTCAGAAAGCACAGCAGTTAGGTGCTAAGCCAGTTACCTGCTCAGATTCCACAGGATGGATCTACGATCCAGAAGGAATCGATGTTGCTCTGTTAAAAGATGTCAAAGAAGTAAAACGTGCGAGATTGACCGAGTATGCTGCTAGAAGAAAGAGCGCGGAGTACCATGAAGGCAAAGGCGTCTGGACAGTTCCTGTAGATATCGCTCTTCCATGTGCTACGCAGAATGAGCTGGATCTGGAAGATGCAAAGACTTTGGTTGCCAATGGCTGCTTTGCCGTTGCGGAAGGTGCAAATATGCCGACAACTCTGGAAGCTACCGAATATTTCCAGACACATCAGGTTCTGTTCTGCCCCGGCAAGGCTTCCAATGCGGGCGGCGTAGCTACCTCTGCTCTTGAGATGAGCCAGAACAGCGAACGTTTAAGCTGGACTTTCGAGGAAGTTGACAATAAACTTCAGGGTATTATGGTTAATATCTTCCACAGCCTTGATGACGCTGCAAAACGCTACGGCAAGGAAGGCAATTATGTAGCGGGAGCAAATATCGCTGGTTTTGAGAAGGTTGCAACTGCTATGAAAGCACAAGGCATTGTCTAAAAGAAAATTTACAATATAGAAAATTGAATCCTATTTCAGGGGTCCATAAACCTAAAGTTTATGGACCCCTGTATACATAAAGACACACAGAAACTATAACCACCATTCTCTCGGAATACTTTCCCGATCGATCAGACAATTTAACTCATGGGAAAGGACTTGACTCGTCACCTGAAACAATCCCTCCGCATCGCACAAAATACCCTCCGCATCACCAAACAACACCTTTTTCGCAACACCCCTCTCAAAAAAAGCTTCCTTTAACTTATCAAAACTTTCCGAGATATGAGCCGTATGCCGATTATAATGACGATACATAGAAACAGGCAAAAGACTCTGATCCGGCATCTGGATCTGAAAAAGCACCGGTTCATCCGTAAACCGCTCTGGAACCTCAAGGACCTCCTCAATACTGTGAATAAACGTATTCCGAATATGTGTCACACCCAGAAGAAGAATCTTGGCATGAACCGTGCGCAGCCTATCCCAGCAGCCGCCCGGCGTGCAAGGAGTCGTACACTGTTCCTCACCCTGAATATACGCAGCCGCAGAAGGACCATAAGCGGCGATACTGTGCGTGGGATGCAGCGAACGCACCACGCCGGGACGCTTCAAAAATAAATTAGGAATAATCCCAACACACGCCGGTTCCTTCTGAGGACAAAAAACACTATGCGTTTCATTCATCTGCGCCCAAGTATGCGCTGGCGTCATAAAAAGCCCCTCCGAAAGATATTCCATAAAAACATCAATCACAGTTTCCGCACCGCCGTCCACCTCCCCGATAGCCTTCATGGAAGAATGAAGCATAAGCACGTCGGAACGAGCAACGCCCATACGTTTTAAATGTTCTGTCAAATCTTGTTTCGAATACATCCTATTGTCTCCTTTATCAAAATCATCCTTCGTCATTCTCTATGTAAAATCAAGGCTTTCTGTTCAGCCGATAACCAATCACTGCACCAACGACACCTCCCACAATATGTGCCGTATTCGAGATATTATCCTGAATGGTAATCCCCTCATAGATCTGTTGTCCAATAAAGATCAGCGCCACAAGCAGAAACGTAATCGGGATCTCTCCTGCCCGAAAACCGGTAAAGGAAGTCAGCAAAATAAACGCAAAAACCACGCCGCTGGCACCGCACAGCGCGACATTCCAGAAAAAAATATAATGAACCAGCCCCGTCACAAGCGCAGTGATAACCATAATCTCCAAAATTTTCACCGAACCATGCTTTTCTTCCAGCATGGGACCAAGCAGGAGAAGATAAGACGCGTTGCCTATAAAATGCGCCCATCCACTGTGCCCAAACACATGCGTAAAAAATCGAAGATATGTCATAGGATTTTTTAACGAAGAATGATACGTCATAAATAAAATTTCGTTACTCTTTCCCGATGTCAAATAATTCAAGCCCGTTGCCGCCAGACAAATAAACACAAAAATCAAAACGGCAGGCGAATTAAAAGTAATTTTCAATTTCCCTCTCACAAGAAACACCATCCTTTAACAAAAGCTTTACATACAAAACTACAGTAACAAGATTCTGTTATCATTATACCTATAATTATATGCGATGAAACGCATATAAAATCAGAAGTGGACCTGATATTCTTCTGTGCCAACATTATACCACATTCTATCATATAGAGGAACAAGTTTTTAATATCTTGTCCAGACCTGCATTTCTCCTTCTCCTCGGTTTGCCCATGCATAGTATGGAATCCAGATTAACTCCGTCCTCTTATATTCTGCCGGCATATGCAGGTGATACAAGCTGTCCTCCATCTTATTCTGCCGAAAGCCCTGAGCCTTCACCGCGATCATTGTTTCTGTGCCTATCTGCTTTTTCTCTGTATCATATACAGCCTGTTCATCCATTCGAAGCAAATGCAGATCCCTGCCATTGTCCGCCTCCTCCATGCAGTATACGATAGGGCCACGCATCACGGCCGCTTTTCCTATATTTTCTCGAACACGAGAATCCGCGTCAATCAGGCGGACTTCCATCGGAAATACCAGCTCAAAAACATCCGCTCGCCACACTTTTGTTAAATATAAGTACCCCTTTCTTTTCTTAGACTCTGCTCCTTCTATTTCCGAAATTTGATAGTCTCTTCCCCAATCTGGAATTCTTAATGCGATGGTTAGCGGCCGGTCGGTGTCCCCCTCTATCTGTATCCTCACATGCCCATCCCAAGGAAATCCAGATTCTATTGAAATTATGACCTTTCCCTTGTCAAGTTCCTTGGTAAATATACAGCCTGCATAGAGATGAATCCAAACGGTATCCTCCGACTCTGTCATAATATAAGAACCTATGGAAGTGATAAGCCTTGCCAGATTGGGTGGACAGCATGCACAGCCAAACCACTTTTGGCGGACTGGCTTTACATGTTGTTTTCTTTCATCTTTTTCGCATGCTTCTGGAAGCACCTCCAAGGGATTGACATAGAAAAAGCTAGTTCCTTCAAGGCTCATGCCCGACAGCACGCCATTGTAAAGCTCCCTTTCCATTATGTCTGCATATTTTGCATCCTGCTCCAACAGAAGCATCCTTCTCGCAAAAAACATCATTCCGATGGATGCACAAGTCTCCGCGTATGCCGTATGATTCGGCAGATCATAGGCAAAGGAAAACGCTTCCCCAATATGTGTTGCGCCTATTCCTCCTGTTAGGTACATTTTCCGAGAAACAATATCCTCCCACAGCCTTTCACATGCCTCTTTTAAACTGTTATCCTCTGATAATCTGGCAAAATCTGCCATACCAGAATATAGATATACGGCGCGCACTGCGTGTCCGACGGCTTCTTTTTGATCGCGCACGGGAAGGTGCGCCTGATGATATTGATAGCGAAGCTTGCTGGCAGAAGGATTCTTTACCGCGTGCTCTGTATCAAAATAATAAGGCTGCTTTCCTCTTTCATCTATAAAATATAAGCCAAGCTTCCGATATTTCTCCTCCCCAGTCAGCTCATATAAGCGTGCCAGCGCCATCTCTGCAATCTCATGCCCCGGATAACCGTGCCGTTTCCCTTCCTCTGGCCCAATATTCTCCGCAACACAATCCGCAAAACGGCAAGCGGCAAGCAAAAGCTTATTCTTTCCAGTTGCCTCATAATATGCCACTGCTCCTTCTATCAGATGTCCAAGACAGTACAGCTCATGATTGTCCTTAAGATTTGTAAAACGCTTCGTCATATCATTGATACTATAAAAGGTATCCAGATAGCCGTCCGGCTGCTGTGCCGCACACACAAGCTCTATCGCATTATCTGCTGTTTTCTCAAGCTCAGAATTTGGATATTGCTCCAAGGAATATGCCACAGCTTCGATCCATTTTGCAAAATCACTGTCTTGAAATAAAAAACCATAGAATCGCTCCTCCAGATGATCTGGGTCCTCCGGCCACACACAGATAGAATCGGTGGGATACACAGGAGGTGTATACCCCTTTCTTCGCTCTTTTTCACGATTTATCTTTCCAGCCACTTTAAAGTTACGCATACAATAGCTGGGCTGCGCATCTGGTACCTGATCGTTTAATGCCTCCCATTGATACGGAATCACCGTATCCCTCACCAGCTCCATTTCCCTTTTTAGCAAAGCATCCGTAATATGGATAGCTTTTCGACTAATTTGCCTCGATTTTATACTCTGCTTCATTACCATCTCCTCCTTTGCTATGCATCTTACACTATCTTGGACAAATAAAAAATGGATAATAGCCGCCTTTTTATGTAGAAAACAATGATTGACAAAGCTTTATGACAGGTATATGATGCTGGAAGAAAACCGCTCACACTCACAATCAAAGGAAAGGACAAAATAGATGAAGGATGTATTGGAGCTTTTTGACGCAAAGACTGCCGATTGGTTTCGGACTGCCCTTGGCGAGCCGACTCCCGTGCAGAAGGAGGCATGGCAGATTATCTCTGCCAGAAAACATGCGCTGGTTTCCGCGCCCACAGGAACAGGAAAAACACTTTCTGCCTTTCTTGTTTTTCTGGATCGTATGAAAAAACAGGCAGAGAATGGCTTTCTTAAACAAGAATTACAGCTTATCTATGTCTCTCCTCTTAAGTCCCTCGCCTCTGATATCCGCGAAAACTTGAAGCGTCCTTTGGAGGGCATCGGCGCAGAAACAACAATATCTGTGGGCATACGAACTGGGGACACGACGCAGAAAGAACGACAGCAGATGATACGAAAACCTCCTCATATTCTGATTATTACGCCAGAATCCCTCTATTTGATGCTTACCAGCAAAACCGGACAATCCATACTTGCCACAGCAAACGCCATCATTCTGGACGAGCTTCATGCCCTTATTGACACCAAGCGGGGTGCACACCTAATGCTCTCTCTTGCTCGTCTGGATGCATTGTGCAAAAAACCGCTTCAGCGCATCGGTTTATCTGCAACCATAGAGCCCCTCTCTGCTGCCGCCGAGTACCTTGCGCCTGAAGAAGTACAGATTGCAGCGCCCATAATGCACAAAAATGTGCAGCTTGACATCCTAAGCCCCTATGCCGATATTTCCGCGGGCAGAAAAAAAGATCCCGTATGGGAAAAGTTAAGTGCACTGGTATATCAGTACTGCTTGGGAAGCCGCAGCGTAATTGCCTTTGTGGAGGGAAGAAGATATGCAGAAAAACTTGCCTACTATGTAAATCTTCTGGGCGGAGACGGCTTTGCAAGAGTTCATCACGGAAGTTTATCCAAAGAACAGCGGACAGAAACAGAGCTATCCCTGAGAAATGGACAGCTCCGACTCTTATGCGCCACCTCCTCCATGGAGCTTGGAATCGATGTGGGGGAAATCGATCAAGTGCTTCAAATTGGCTGCCCGCGCACGATTTCCAGCACCATGCAGAGGCTTGGGCGCGCGGGGCACAATCCGGGAAGAGTCAGTGTTATGTACCTGTTTCCCAGAACAGCCGCCGAATGTGTAAGCTGTGGCATGACCGCCGAGCTTGCCAGAAAGGGCAAGGTAGAACAACTCAATCCCCCGACCCAATGTCTGGACATTCTGGCGCAGCATCTGGTCTCCATGGCTGCCTTTCGAAGCTATGCGCTTTCTGAAGTAATGGAGATTCTGCCGCGCGCATGGCCCTTTCGCAATATTACCAAAGAAGATGTAGAATCTGTTCTGCGTATGCTCGCAGGCGACTATGAGCATAACAGAGATATCCCTGTGCGCCCCAGAATCCTCTATGACAGAATCCATGAGCGAGTGGAGGGAGACGGCTACAGCCGGATGCTTGCCATCTCCGCCGGAGGAACCATCCCAGACAAAGGACTCTATACCGTAAGAACAGAGGAAGGCATCAAGCTCGGCGAAGTCGACGAGGAATTTGTCTACGAATCGCAAAAAGGAGACCGTTTTATTCTTGGCTCCTTTGCATGGAGGGTTCTTCATATCAGCCGCGACACTGTCACTGTGACACAGGCACCTATTGAAGGAGCCAGACTCCCCTTCTGGAAAGGCGAGATCAAAGGAAGAGACAAACGCACTGGTGAAGAATTTGGACGCATTTTTCGCTCTCTGCAAAAAGCCTATGAAGACCATAAGCTGCCAGATGCATTGAAACAGCTAGGATTAAACGATGCAGCGGTCACGCTGGCCTCCAGCTATCTTGAACGGCAAATCCACGCTACGGGCAGCCTTCCAGATGAACATACGCTGTTGGTAGAACACTTCAAAGACTCCTCCGGCAACAGCCAGATTATGGTTCACTCTATCTTTGGAAGACGGATCAACGCGCCTCTGGCTCTGCTGGCTGTACAGACGCTAAAAGATCAGCTTCATATGGAAGTTGGGTGCGTGGACGAGGAAGATGGTTTTCTCCTCTACTCCTACGGCAACAGACCGCTTCCAGAGGGAATCCTTATGCGCATGAATCCTGCTACCTGCCTAAAACAGCTAGAGATACTGCTGCCCGCCACTCCGGTCTACAATATAGCTTTCCGCTATAACTGTGGGCGCGCCCTTATGATGGGGGTAAAGAAAAACAGCCGACAGCCGCTCTGGATGCAGCGCCTAAAAAGCTCCGAGATGCTAGAACAGATGGTCCGTGAAGGAGATCATCCACTTATTCGAGAAACCAGACGAGAATGTATGCAGGAACTCTGGGACGCCCAAGGCATGTATGAGCTTTTGTGCGATATACAATCTGGCGCAGTCCAGATCCGCGAATTTTATACGGAGCTCCCATCTCCTATGTCCATGCCGCTCCAGTGGGAACAGGAGGCCGCCGTAATGTATGATTATGCGCCCACGCCTCGCGGCATTTATAACGCAGTGGAGGAAGCACTGAAACAGGATCAAACACTGCTTCCTCCATCTCAACAAGAGTTATCTAAGGTGCAAGAACGGAGAACGCTTCCCAAAGATGAGAAACAACTTCATACTCTTCTGATGACAGAGGGCGATCTTGCTGCCGGGGATCTCCCCATCCCTATTGAATGGCTGGACACACTCGCGCAAGAAGGACGTGCCATTTATTTGGAGCAAGGACTCTGGATCGCTGCAGAACAGCAAGAAGCTTATCTCACCACACTGGAAGAAATTACCCTTGCCAATCGTGCCGCTCCGTCCACTTACCCCAAAGAGCTGCTTCAGATTGTCAGACGTATGCTGCGCTACCGCGGCGCATCCGACATCCATGGAGTCGCCCAGCGCTATGGTATTCCAGAACCCCTTGCCGAAGCACTGCTTGAAACACTCTGCCAGCAAAAGGAAGTAATCAAGCAGGATGCCCTATACTACCATGCTGCATTATACCGCCGAGCCAGAATACAAACCATACTACATCGCCGGGAAGAAATACAAACCTGCCCCGCAGAATCCTACGCAGCGCTTCTGTTATCCCGCACAGAGTCCAGTGCCCCGGATAAAGAACGTCTTATCCGCACACTAAAGCTATATGCAAAAACAGCATTTCCTGTTTCCCTCTGGGAAGAGATTCTGCTGCCAAACCGACTATCCCATTACAAAGAATCCATGCTAGACTCCTACCTTGCCGAAGGTGAGTTGTTCTGGCATATGGACGCAAATGGCTGTCTGCTCTTTGATTACCAAGAAGAGATAGACTGGGACGCTGAGAATCAACCGCCCAATACACTGAGCGAAAAAGAACAGACAATATGGGAAGCACTACAAAAACGTGGCGCCAGCTTTATGCAAGCCTTAAACGGCTTACTTCCCGGCGAATCCCCCTATGACACACTACTGTCACTGATGGAACAGGGACTTGTCTACGCAGACAGCTACATCCCTGTCCGTCAATGGATCAACCAAGAAAAAACAAAAAAATCGACGGCAAAACAGCGTGTCAATATGCGGGTAAAAGCACTGCGAGCAGGAAGATGGGACATTGTAAAACCTCTTAAACCACAAACGACTGAGGCAAAACTAACACAATGCTTTGATCGCTATCTCCTTGTATGCAAAGAAACCACAGCCGCCTGCAATCTTTCTTGGCAGGAGGCCTTATCTGTCCTGCGTATCTGGGAATACACAGGACAAGCAAGAAGAGGTTACTTTGCCGAAGGGCTTTCAGGCGCGCAATTTATAAGAGATAAAGACTATATAACCATACTGCGCGCATTAAAAAACCCCTCAAAAAATCTACTCTGGATCAACGCCGCCGATCCCGCCCAATGCTGGGGAAAATTATTGTCCCACAAAGAAGGAAGAAGCTTTCTGCATGTGCCGGGAACCGCAGTTGCCTGTTATGGCGGCCTACCAGTGACCGTGCTGGAACGTCAGGGCAAAAAACTGCGCGTATTTGAGGAACAATACCTGACAGAAAGCCTTACCCTATTTGCCGAAGAATACAAAAAAGAAAAACTTTTTCCATCCCTCCGGCGCATCGTAATAAAAGAATATCCAGAAACCGCAGCAGACGCGTTAAAACATGCCGGATTTGTTCACGAAATACAAGACTACGTATTATATCGAACATGATTTTATGTAACTATTCATTTTAAAAAGGAGGCTTTTACTATGTATTTCAAAGAAGAGAAGAAAAACAGTTCCAGCGCTGTCTCTGGAAATCAGATCACGGAGGGCGTTATCTGGAAACAGCTTCTTCTGTTTTTCTTTCCTATTTTGTTTGGAACCTTTTTTCAGCAGCTATACAATACCATCGACGCGATGATTGTAGGGCGTTATGTGGGAAAAGAAGCATTGTCCGCAGTGGGCGGAATCACTGGAACCCTGATCAATCTCCTTGTCGGTTTTTTTGTTGGGCTATCCTCCGGGGCAACTGTTATCATTTCCCAATATTATGGCGCCAGACGCCCGCGTCAGGTAAGCATTGCCGTGCATACTGCGATTGCTTTTTGTCTGGCAGGCGGTCTTGTACTTATGCTTTTGGGAATGGTGTTGGCTCCTTTTGCACTGCGCGCTACGGGAACGCCAGAAGAAATCGTTCCGTTTGCTGTTCTATATATGAGAATTTATTTCTTTGGAATTATTGGAAATCTAATCTATAATATCGGCTCTGGTAT
>CAMWWW010000058.1 GCA_947178015.1 uncultured Clostridia bacterium | reverse complement strand
GTATGCAGGAAACGCCATTTGTGGTAGTGTCTGCACAGAATCCATCCGTTGTGCTGAATCGACTGGAAACGCCGGAATTTCAGCAAGTTCTTGAATACCTGAAAAAATGGAAAGAGGATGGCATTTTAGAGGCGGATATGCTGTCTTTGTCAGACAACGAAGGAGAGCGCGGACTGGAATTGATACTGGCTGAGAGAAAGCCATGCGAAACGAATGTGCCGATGTGGTCGGTATCATCTTCTTATATAGGAAGTTTGTCAGCGGCGCATCCTGAATGGTCATATGGCTTTTTTATTTATCTGTCAGCGAATCAGAATTATTACAAAAATGAGAAGGCGGTAAGGAGCGCTTTGTATGTATCTTCCCGCACAAAATACCCAGAAACGGCGGTGAAATTGCTGGAAAAAATTCATACGGATCAGAGATACTATGATTTGTTTTTATATGGTGTGGATGGAATCCATTATCATAACGTGGACGGAGTGGTTAGTTATAAGGGGATTTCTGTTCAGAATAAATATGGCATGACAGTGGCGAACGATAGTCTGCTGGAAAGACAGTATCTGGCGCTTAATGATCAGTGGGCGGAGGTTGACGCACAGATAGATATATGGAGAAAGAAGGCGTCTATGTCAGCAATGGTGAATCCCATTGGCAGCTACGAGTTTTCGACGGATGGGCTGGAACAGGAGATCCACCGGCTTGAAACGGTTAGACTGCAATATTTTCAGCCTTTGGTGTGCGGTTATTATAATGGAACGGAGGATCTGCAGCAGGCGGTGGAGGAACTTGAGCGGGCAGGTTTGGCGGAATATATGGAAGAGATAGGAGCGCAGCTTGAGAAATTTCTGCTCGATTGAAAAATTACCCTTTTTCTAGCTTTTTTTATCTATTATTTATGTTTTATTCTCATTAAAATATAAATAAAAGAGTGCATAAGAGCACTGGAATAAGGGAGGAATACCATGAAGCGCAGGCTGGAAAGGAATAATAATGTGCAGAGAAAAAGCAGCAGAATGACTTTCAAAGATGGGTTGGAGGAGCTGTGGAAGAATAAGCTGCTCTATCTTATGACAGTGCCAACAATACTATGGATTATTATTTTCTGTTATGTGCCGATGTATGGTGTGCTGATTGCCTTCAAGAAGTTCAGCTACAAAGAAGGTATCTGGGGGAGTCCATGGGTCGGTCTGAAAAACTTTGAATTTTTGTTTCATTATAAGGGCGTGGGGCAGATATTTTTCAATACAATTTTCCTCAACGTGTTGTTTATCGTTACCGGAACCATTTTTTCCATCGGTCTTGCATTGGTTTTTGTCGAGATCAAGAATAAGGTTTACAACAAAGTGGTGCAGACGATTGCTATTTTTCCGCATTTTGTGTCGTGGACAGTTGTGGCGATGTTCTTAAGTGGTATTATAGGAGGAAGCGGCACTCTGACACAGTGGATTGTGTCGCATGGAGGAGAAAATCCGCAGTTCTACAGCACAGCAGGATGGTGGCCTCTGATATTGGTACTTTTGAAAATTTGGCAGGGAGCCGGATATGGAACGATTGTATATGTGGCGGCGATCACTGGATTTGATCAGGAGATGTACGAGGCGGCGAAAGTGGACGGAGCGACAAGGCTTCAGACGATCACAAAGATTACGCTGCCATTGTTAAAAACAACGGCAATTATGCTGACGATCATGAGCATTGGAAAGATTTTTTCCGGTGATTTTGGAATGATTTATGCTTTGGTGGGAGATAATGCGCAGCTATATTCCACGACGGATGTTATTGATACCTTTGTGTACAGAGCGCTGCGGCAGCTAAATAATATGGGGATGAGTACGGCGATCAGTTTGTTTCAGTCCGTTGTCGGTCTGATTATGGTATATCTTACCAATGCGGCTGCAAAGAAAATAGAGCCGGACGCAGCAATATTCTAGGAGGTGGAAATGGTGAGTGATGTGAAGGCAAAAGGCAGCAGAATCAAAAAATCAAGAGGCGAAATTGTTTTTGATGTTGTAGTGTATGGGATTGCAGCAGTATTCTGTCTGTACTGCTTGTATCCGTTTGCAATTATATTGGGCAGCAGCTTTGAGACAGAGTCTAATTTTGCCATCTCTGGATTTCCGATAATTCCAAAGGACTTTACAGTGAAAGCATATCAGATGGTACTGGGGGACAGCCAGATTTTTAAAGCATATGGCGTGACGATTTTCACAACGATTGCCGGAACCCTGTTCAGCATGTTCCTCACAATCACGATGGCCTATCCATTGTCCTTAAAAAAAGTGAAGTTTCGCAATGTAATTACTTTTTTCGTATATTTTACCATGCTGTTTGGAGGAGGGCTGGTGCCGACGTATTTGCTGATCAGCAAGACGCTGAATATGAAAAATACTATTTTGGTGCTGATTATTCCTGTTGCATTTGGAGCGTGGAATATGTTTCTTATGAGAAATTTTTTTAATGGTATTCCGGGCGAGCTTGCAGAATCAGCGTACATAGACGGGGCGAATGATTTTCAGATTCTTGCCAAAATTATTCTGCCGGTATCGGTTCCGGGAATTGCAACCATCAGTCTGTTTTATGCGCTGGGGTACTGGAACCAGTGGTTTAATGCGATGCTTTATATAGAGGAATCCAATTTGTTTCCTCTTCAATATTTGTTGATGCGTATGCTGCGCAACGTCGAGGCGATGCGGGAGATGGCCAGAACAACAGGAGTATCTATGGGAGAGATTCCGACAAACTCACTTCGCATGGCGACGACCGTTGTGGCAATTGGTCCGATTATCCTGCTGTATCCATATGTACAGAGATTTTTTACCAGCGGTCTGACGGTTGGCGCGATCAAAGGATGAAACTGCGCGGATGACAGCGGATTTTTTAGGACATGTGCAGAAGAGCTGTTCAATAGATAGCATATATCCGCCCGATTAGAGAAGGCGGTATAAATGATAAAGCAGGAGGAAAAGGTTTATGAAAAAGAAAAATTTATTCAAGAGAGCAGCAGTGCTGGCGCTAGCAGGCATGATGACGATGTCACTGGCAGCGTGCGGCGGGCAGGACAAGGGTAATGTACAATCCACCACGCCGAAGGGAACCACCAGCGCAGGAAATTCAAATATGTCTGATACCACTGCAAAAAATGCAGAGATAAAAGACACGACCATCAATATTCGCGTGATGAATGAATTTAAAAACTTGGATAAGGTAGTGGCAAAATATGAAGAAATGACAAAGGACGATCCGGTTATGAGCAAGATTCACCTGAATTTTCAGTGGGTTGCCGGAGGAGATTATAAGGATAAGCTGACGATGTCTCTGGCAGCGCAGGAGGATTTTGACCTGATGTTCTGTGGGGCATGGCATGGACTGAACACTTTTGCACAGCAGGGGAATTTTGCAGATCTGTCTTCTTATTTTAATAATGACAACTTTTCAGGATTAAAGGCAGCTTTTTCCGAAAATTTTGTCAATGCTATGACATCGTATATCCGTCAGGAGGACGGCTCTTATCATAAAGGAATTTATGGAATCAATCTTGCTTCTTTCTATGAGGACAGTCGTGGATTTATGTACCGTGAGGATTTGCGGAAAAAATATAATTGTGATCCGATTACAGACAGAGAGAGTTTGTTTGCTTATATGGAAACTGTGACAGCCAATGAATCGGATATGATTGGTGCCAGCTTATGGAATCTGTTTTATATGGACACTCCTGTTTATTCAGGAAAACATGACAATGTATACAGTCAGGACAGCACGAATATTTTCGGGGATCAGACGCGTATTTTTGTAGGATTAAGCGAGGATCAGAAGACGGTTCTGAATGTAGTGGTACCGGGAGATGCACAAGAACAGTGGGATAAGATGCCAAAAGGGTATCAATATGACTTTATTACAGAGTATGCGGTAAAGCGAACGGAGTGGAATCCATATCTGAATCCAAACCGCGGCGGCACAGACACGGTGGAAAAGGAAGCAGTCATCGCCTATTGTCCTCTGTCGGAATTTGAGAGCAAAGTAAAAGAAGCGCAGGAGAGAATACCGGGTTCCGAGTATGGCTATTATGTTTATGAAGATGCACAGCGCAATAAAGAAAAAGGCGCAGTTATTTGTGATATGGTGACAAACAATTGGCTGGTGGTTCCAGAATGGTCTGATAAGGTAGATGAGGTAATGTATTTCCTTGACTGGATGTTCGGCACACAAGAAACGCATGATCTGTTCCAATATGGTATCGAGGGTGAAGACTGGGAAGCTGTAGGCGAGGAAGGCTACAAGCAACTTGATATTTCTGAGGATCAGAAGTATGTAATGCCAAATTACTCTTTTACGCTGAATCCTGCTTATATCAGATACAGCGAGTTTGTGTTGGGCAATCCAGAACTGAAAGCTGATTTTGATTATATCTACGACGAGTCTACCTATCAGCTTAGTCCGCTGGCAGGGTTCTCTTTCGATGCGGCAAATGTAGAGACGGAGGTTGCGAATATCTCTGCATTGTCAAATGAACTGCAGCTCAATATTTCCTTATATGATGCAGATGAGGCAACAGAGAAGCTTGCCACATGGCATGCTGATGCGACGAACGTCGGTCTGGAAACCGTGCGTCAAGAGCTGATTGCACAATTGCAGGCTTTTCTGGATGCAAAAAATGCACAATAATTTGTGTATAGGAGAAAGAAAAACAGGCGAGAGTTTCTGATAAATTGGATGAGTATAGAATATAGGCGGCGGGATTTTCCTGCCGCCTTTCCACTTATTACGCGCTTTAATAGGGGCATCCTATTTTTAAGGCTTATACGCAGGAAAGGAAGAATAATGGCGAATTTATTTCATATTAATAGTCCGTTTGCGGATGCGGTCCGTAAATTAGTACAGATGATATATGTAGGATTATTGTGGTTTTTATGCAGTATTCCGATTGTGACGATGGGAGCGGCGACAACGGCGCTGTACGAGGTGCTGTTAAAGATGGTAAAGAATAAAGAGGGGTATATTGCTTCGGCTTTTTTTGGCGCTTTTCGAAGAAATCTGAAAAGTGCGACGCCGGTATGGATTTTATTATTGTTGGGAGAGGTGATATTTGGCGTTAATCTGTTTTATTATGCCGTGCTTGGAGGGGGACAGTTTCCGATACAATGTGCTGTATTTACAATATTGCTGCTGGTTGTTCAGATCATATCCTGCTATGTGTTTCCCGTGCTGGCGCGCTTTGAGAATACTATAACAGGAACCTTTCATATGGCGGCGCTGCTGGCAGTGCGAAATCTGGGGTGGACGATAATCATTGTGTTCGTGCAGTTTCTGACCATTATCATCTGCTGGTTTTTCCTATATTTTCCAGTTATGTTTCTTATGGGAATTACAGGATATATTCAGGCAGTAGTTTTTGAACATATCTTTGAAAGATTGCTTATAGAGGGAAGAGTGACAGAGAGGCACGAAATGGGAAAGAGGTGTGAGGATTAAAACTGTTTTTTGGACCGTATACTTGCGCAAGATTACATTATATGATAAAATAATCCGTGAGGCTTTTCGTGTAAAATAAAGAGGTGGTTTAGTGAAGTGCAAGAATTGCGGAAATGAAGTGGATATTGGGGAAGTATTTTGTCAGAAATGCGGAACAGCGATCCAGATAGTCCCTGATTATAATCCATTAGATTTCGAAATAGAAGTTCCCTTAGAAGAAAAGAATAAGAAATCTTTGGAGAAGGAACGACGACTTCAACAGAGGCGTGAGCAGTTATTGCGAAAACGAAAGCGGCAGATCCTACTGCTTAGTAGTATGTTGGTGGTTTTGCTTGCCATAATAATGGGCGGCGTGTTTGCGTATATAAAATACAATGAGATTCATTCTTATGATTATCAGTATGCCCAAGGTCTTTCTTATTATTCACAGGAAGAATATGGATCAGCCATTCGCTGCTTTACAGAGGCATTAAAATATAATACAGAGGATATTGATGTAAGGCTGGTTGCCGCTGACTGTTATGAGGTGCTGGGAGAATATGACCGCATGGTGGAGATGCTGCTTGAGGTGGTGAATCTATCTGGACAAGCTTCCTATTATAAGCAGTTAATGGAAGCATGTGAGCTTGCTGGAAATACGTCTCTGATGAACAGGATATTAAAGGAGACACAGGGAACGGCGGCGGGAGAGTCGCTGTCGGAATACCGGACAGGGGAGCTTTCGGTGAGTATTCCGGGAGGGGAATACCACGATCACCTTTCGGTTGCGCTGGTAAACAGCCAGCCTGATTCTGTGATCTACTATACGTTAGATGGCTCGGAGCCGACGGCAAATAGTACGGTCTATAATGCACCGATAGCCGTAGAGAAAGTGGGAAGCACAACACTTCGCGCAGTGGCGGTGAATGAGGCTGGGCTTGCGGGGGAGGAGCTTTTGGAGGTCTATACGATTTCCTTGTTGATCCCAGACGCTCCTGTCATAAAGCCGGAGAATGGGACATATGAATATTCCAAGCAGATAGAGGTAGAGGTCCCGGAGGGAGGGACAGTTTATTACACGACAGATGGTTCGACTCCTGATAAGGAAAGTTCAAAGGAGTACAGTGCTCCCGTGACAATGCCAATAGGAAATACAATATTTTCCGCGATTGTGGTAGATAAATATGGCGTTTCCAGCATGCCGGCAAAGAAAAATTATGAGTGTACCATCAGCCGTTCCTTTCCATATGATGCGGCTGTGATAAAGCTTCGAAATTATTTGGTTTCCATTGGCATTATGTCCGATCTCAATGGAAACAGGGGAAATGGAGAACGAATCAGTGTGCAGTTTGTGGAGCTGGCAGAAATAGCGGGCGCAGGGGGTGCAGAGGAGTGTTATATCTTTACACTTAGAAGGACCGCGGCGGGGGAGACCACCACATTGAGCGAGATGCTGTATGCCGTGACGACAGATAAGGGAGAGGTTCATTCTCTTTCAGCAAAATCAGGAGGCGGCTATACGTATCAGTCAGATACCAGATGATTGTAAAATCCATATAGGGGTTGCAATAGATTATATGTAGGAGGATTACGATGTACAAGATACTGAAAGCAGAGAAACTTGCCGACAAAATCTATTTGATGGATGTCGAGGCAAAAAGAATTGCAAAATCCTGCCAGCCGGGGCAATTTATTATTGCTAAGATGGATGACAGAGGAGAGAGGATTCCGCTTACCATCTGTGATTATAATCGTGAAAAAGGGATTATTACCATAGTATTTCAGATAGTGGGTGCGTCCACAGAGAAGATGGCAACTCTTAAGGAAGGCGACAGCTTCCGTGATTTTACAGGACCATTGGGACAGGCGTCTGAGTTTACAGGTGAGGATCTGGAAGAGCTTAAGAAGAAAAAGATGTTGTTTGTGGCAGGCGGTGTAGGTACAGCTCCCGTTTATCCACAGGTGAAATGGCTGCATGAGCATGGCATAGAGGCAGATGTGATTGTGGGGGCAAAGACAAAGGATCTGCTGATTCTTACAGAGGAGATGAAGGAAGTTGCCGGAAATCTTTATGTTACCACAGATGATGGCTCCTATGAGAGAAAAGGTATGGTAACAGAGGTGATCAAGGATCTGGTGCAGACGCAGGGAAAGAAGTATGATGTCTGTGTGGCGATTGGACCGATGATTATGATGAAGTTCGTCTCCCTTCTCACTAAGGAGCTTCAGTTACCGACGATCGTCAGCTTAAATCCGATTATGGTAGACGGCACGGGCATGTGCGGCGCTTGCCGTGTGACAGTGGGCAGCGAGGTAAAGTTTGCCTGCGTAGATGGACCAGAGTTTGACGGACATCTGGTGAATTTTGATGAGGCTATGAAGCGTCAGCAGATGTATAAGACGGCAGAAGGAAAAGCGGTGCTTAAGCTTCGCGAGGGGGATACCCATCACGGCGGCTGCGGGCAGTGTGAATAGAGGAGGATACCATGGAGAGCGATGTATTGAAGAAGGTACCGGTTCGGGAGCAGGAACCACAGGTAAGAGCAAAGAATTTTGAGGAAGTATGTCTGGGCTATAATATGGAGGAGGCACAGGCGGAGGCGTCCCGCTGCCTAAAGTGCAAAAATGCGAGATGCGTGAGCGGCTGTCCCGTTGCCATCAATATTCCCGGTTTTATCAAAGAAATTCAGGATGGAAATGTGGAGGAGGCATATCGGATTATTTCGGAATCCTCCGCACTTCCCGCTGTGTGTGGCCGTGTATGTCCACAGGAAAGTCAGTGTGAGGGAAAATGCGTCAGAGGTGTGAAGGGAGAGCCTATCTCCATCGGAAAACTGGAGCGCTTTGCGGCAGATTGGGCGAGAGAGAACAGCATTTCTCCCAAAAAGCCTGCGACCACCAACGGCAAAAAGGTGGCTGTGATTGGCTCAGGGCCCTCCGGCGTCACCTGCGCAGGAGATCTGGCGAAGCTTGGCTATGAGGTGACAATTTTTGAGGCACTGCACGAGCCGGGCGGAGTTTTGGTATATGGAATTCCTGAATTTCGTCTGCCAAAAGAGAAAGTTGTAAAACCCGAAATTGAGAATTTAATGAAATTGGGTGTCAAGATTGAGACGAATGTGGTAATTGGAAAATCGACTACAATAGATGAGCTTATGGAAGAGGAAGGCTTTGAGGCAGTATTTGTCGGTTCTGGTGCAGGGCTTCCAAAATTTATGGGAATTCCGGGAGAAAATGCCAACGGCGTATTCTCGGCAAATGAATATCTGACCAGAAGCAATCTGATGAAAGCATTTCAGGATGGATACGATACCCCGATTGTGGCAGGCACAAAGGTAGCTGTGGTGGGCGGCGGAAATGTTGCCATGGACGCGGCAAGAACAGCACTTCGTCTAGGTGCGGAGGTACACATTGTATACCGCAGAAGCGAGGAGGAGCTTCCCGCGAGAGTGGAGGAAGTACACCATGCCAAGGAGGAGGGAATTATCTTTGACCTTCTCACAAATCCGGTTGAGATTCTTGTCGATGAGAATGGCTGGGTAAAAGGAATGAGATGTATCCGCATGGAATTGGGTGAGCCAGATGCGTCCGGTAGAAGAAGACCTGTCGAAATTCCCGGATCGGAATTTGAACTGGAGCTGGATACTGTGATTATGTCATTGGGAACCTCGCCAAATCCGCTGATTTCCTCTACTACAAAGGGATTGGAGATCAATAAACATAGATGTATAATTGCTGAGGCGACAAATGGACAGACCAGCAAAGAAGGTGTATTTGCCGGAGGCGATGCTGTAACCGGCGCCGCAACGGTGATTCTTGCCATGGAGGCAGGAAAAGCTGGCGCAAAGGGAATACACGAGTATCTTTCCAATAAATAAGAATGAATAAGAAGAATCGCTCCATATCAAAATGATAAAAATGGAGCGATTTTTGTATATTCATAGGATATTAGGAAGCCTCTGTTTCATACAAACTGTGATAAAGATTTTCTGTCAGATCCTCAAGATAGGAATCATCTAACTCGGTCAGACGAGTGTTTACCTCATGTTTGATGTACTCCGTGCGCTGAAAATATTTTAACTCTTCCGGTGTATCAGCATCAGCGGAAATTGCTTGATCAATGGAAGCAGCCGTATATTCGGAGAGAAACCACTCTGTGATCTCTTTGGTGGCTGTTACCTCCTCATGGATCTCACCCTTGATAACCTTAGCACGCTTTAGTGAAGAAAAGCCACTGATAAGAAAGAAAATAAAAATAGCCCCCATCACAACGTCAAAAAGCAAAGAAGCAGAGCCAAAGGAAAAAGGAAGAAAACCAGCAATCTTTAAAATAAGAAAGATAGCGCCAAGGATGCCGACGGCAAGCAAAGTGATGGCGGAAGAATGAACATCGTCATATTTATCCGCTTTTTTCACATATGGAGCAGGAGCTTTTTGATTCTCTGCAGGAGCTTGTGCTTCTTCCAATCGCTTTTCCGATTCTTTATATAAAAAGATATGAACAAATTTCATTGCTTCCTCATAATCGGTTTCAGATACCAAAACAGGAAAGCCATTTTCATTTGGTTCACCTGCGGCAACGGACTGAATTCCAGAATAGTCTAAAAATTCTGCGATCTGCTCAGAGATGAGCTCCTCACCCTGAAAGACAATTTTGTTGGCAGGTTGAAGCTCTTCCTTACTATCAATAAGAGAACTACCGCAATCTGGGCAGACAGAAATCCCTTCAATATATTCCATTTTACAATTTGGGCACCAAGGCATCAATTATATCTCCTTTTCTTTTGAAATAAAATACATTAGTATATGCGAATAGTATAGCATAAAATAGATGGAATGTAAATTCCTGACTATATCTGGATAGGTCTAACGATATTTTCTAGAATGTATTCTTTTAACACCAATTTACATTTTTTGATAAAGAATAACATTTTGTAGGAGTTACTCGCATAATCATTTTCGAGAAAGGTCCGCGCAGAGAATCGCCTATAGTCCTCCGCCACCCCGCTCTCGCTTAGTGAAAAACGTAGCGGACAGTAAGCTCGTGAAAAACCT
>CAMWWW010000057.1 GCA_947178015.1 uncultured Clostridia bacterium | reverse complement strand
TATGCGGACCATTCTCGAAAATGATTATGCAAATAACTCTTACAAAATCTTATACAATTATGAAATCACCAAACAAATATCTTCTACACTTTTTCCAACGCCAATTTTACTTCCTTCTCGTATGTCTTTTACCAAAATCTCGACCTTTTTCGTCTCACCAGACTCCAAATATACCTTCTTAAACCCGATTAATTCTTTCACTGGCACTAAGCTCTCCAGCTCTTCTTCTGTCGCTGGCCATATCTTTCCTTCTTCGCACTCCGTTATCTGATAGATCTGAATAACCTCTGCGCCAGCCCTGTTGCCACTATTGGTTATTTGACAGCTTACCAGAATCCCGCCATCATTTTCCAAAGATTTGCTCTCCCTCTTGCACTCAGCTCCCTCATAGAAAAATTCGGTATAAGACAATCCATGACCAAAGCAAAACTGAGGCTCTACGCCAAAGGTTTCATTATAGCGGTATCCGACAAAAATACCCTCCCGATAATTCACCGTATCTGTCCCGCCAAACTGCCCCACACAGTGAGCAGAACAGTCCATATGCGTCTTATAAAATGTCTCTGGCAGTCTTCCAGACGGATTTACCTTTCCAAACAGCACCTCCGCTAATGCATAACCGCCCTCCATTCCAGCATACCAGCTCCAGACAACAGCCCTTGCCTCTCCGATCCATTCCCCCATCTCAACCGGGCTGCCGCCTATCATAACAACCACCAAATCCTGTTTCACTTTTAATAGCTCATGAATTAATATGTCCTGCTCATAAGGCAACTTCATATCACTTCGATCTCTGCCTTCACTATCATATTCATGATTTAACCCACCGACAAAAATAACTGCATCATAATTTCCCTCTAGGACCTGCTCTACTGCCTTATTGCGAAGCTCTTCTCTCCTCTGCGCTTCTTTGGTGTCTTCTTTTCCAGTATAAACAAAACCGCCCCCATGTTCTAAACTCCTCTCCTGCCAATTACATTCCTCCTGTGCACCCTTTTCCATGCTTTCATAACCCTGTACAAAATCAACGGTTACATTTCCGCCAAGCAGCATATGGATGCCCATCAGAGGGGAAATCTCATACAACGCTTGAATCTCGGCACTGCCTCCTCCATTTGAATGAATTCGCTTTGCATTTTCCCCCACAAGCAAAATCCTTTTTATCTGCTCGTGACACAGAGGCAAACAGGCATCCTCATTTTTTAATAGCACCACCGATTCTCTCGCCGCCTGCAAAGCTGTCTGCCTATGTTCCGGCGTGTTATACGCTCCGCTCTTCCTCTTGCCTCCTTCACTTTCTATCATATGAAGGCGCTGCATAAGCATTAAAATATGAACTACCTTCTCATCCACAAACGCCTCTGAGAGAACACCTTGATCGATCTTTTCCTTAAGAGGTTCTGCCATAAAATATTCCTGAAAGTTATTTGTAACAGACATCTCAATATCAAGCTGTGATTCTGCTGCAAGCATTGTGTTATGTACCCCTCCCCAATCTGAGATCACAACACCATCATATCCCCATTCTTTTCTCAAAATCTCTCCCAGCAGATACTTGCTCTGACAGCAATGCTCCTTATAGAGACGATTATAAGCGCCCATAATAGACAAGCTGTTTCCTTTTGTCACACATTGATAAAATGCCGGCAGATAGAGCTCCCTCAGCGCTCTCTCGCTCACATCCACATCCATCGTAAGTCTCTCCGTCTCCTGATTGTTTGCGGCAAAATGCTTTACACATGCCGCTACATCGTGTATCTGGACTCCCTGTATATACGAGGCTGCAAGCTCTCCCGTCAGATAAGGGTCCTCACTAAAATACTCAAAATTTCTTCCACACAGAGGGCTTCTCTTGATGTTGATGCCCGGCGCCAATATCACATCCTTTCCCCTGCCTCTTGCTTCCTCGCCCAAAACACTGCCCACTGCAAAAGAAAGCGCACGATTCCATGTAGAAGCAAGCGCGCTGTTGCAGGGTAGATAAGTAACCATATCATCGGTATTTCCAACCGCTCTCCAACAATCGGGCTCAAACTCCTGACGCACCCCCATTGGACCATCTGACATAACAAGCGGCGGTATCCCAAGCCGCTCCACACCCTTTGTGGAAAATAGTTGTGCACCGTGAATCATCCCAAGTTTTTCTTCCAGTGTCAGCTTTTCTACAAGCTCCCAAGCTCTTTCCCGAATCAAATCCCTCTCCATATCCGCTTCTCCCCATTCGCTCTTATACTCTGCCCTGAAAGACAGTTGTCGTCCCTGAAGGTATCACAATGGTATCCTCCTTGTCGTATTCCATAGTCGCACCCTCTATCTCTGACAAATGGATTCCAACCAACCGAACTTTGCTGTCTGTCACACCTTTTACCTCTCCTTTTATTTCTGCTCCATCTATGCAAAAGACCGCTCTCACAAGCTCGCTTCCATCTTGATAGACGACGGTTCTAGCTTCTGACTTCAAAGAATATACGCGAAGCTCCAGATTACTGTGAAATCTGTAATCCACATTTTCACAATGAATCCCCGCAGCAATCACACTATTCTCCCGCACCCATAAAGGAATGGACAGATAATCGCAAGGTTCCTGCCTCCATATACCTCCCTCCGCGCTTTCTCCTGTCAAATAATGAACCCATCTCCCTGCTGGAAGATAATACTGTGCCATACCATCCTCTCGAAAAATAGGTGCAACCAACAAATTGTCCCCAAGCATATACTGCTTATCCAGATAACGGCAATTATAATCCTCCTCAAATTCCAACGCCATACTCCGCATCATAGGAACTCCTGTCCGTGCTGTTATCACTGCACTGCTGTACAGATATGGAAGAAGCGCAAGCTTTAATTTCGTAAAAAAACGAACCGTGTCCACCGCTTCCTCATCGTACACCCACGGAACACGGTAAGACGTACTTCCGTGTAATCTACTATGTGTGGACAAAAGTCCAAATGCTGCCCATCTTTTATAGACATCTGGCGTTGAAGTGCTCTCAAATCCCCCAATATCATGACTCCAAAAACCAAATCCACTGCTTGTCAAGGACAACCCTCCGCGCAGACTCTCCTCCATGGACGCATAATCAGACCAGCAATCTCCTCCCCAATGCACCGGAAACTTCTGTCCTCCTACCGTAGCTGACCGTGCAAACAGCACAGCCTCCTGCTCTCCCCGCTTTCTTTTCAGCAGCTCATAAACAGCCTGATTATAAAGATAGGTGTAATAATTATGCATTTTCATCGGATCGGCTCCATTATGGTACACCACATCGGTAGGAATCCTCTCACCAAAATCCGTCTTAAAGCAATCTACGCCCATATCCAGCAGTTGTTCCAGTTTATTCTGATACCAAGCGACGGCATCTGGATTTGTAAAATCCACGATCGCCAATCCGGGCTGCCACATATCCCACTGCCATACGGAACCATCTGAGCGCTTTAGAAAATATCCATTTTCCATCCCTTCGTCAAATAACGCTGACTCCTGCCCAATATAAGAATTAATCCAGACACAGATTCGTATGCCCTTCTCCTTAATTCTTCGAAGCATCCCCGCCGGATCGGGAAATACTCTCTCATCCCAAATAAAGTCCGTCCAATGAAATTCTCTCATCCAACAGCAATCAAAATGGAACACAGACAGAGGAATCCCCCTCTCCAGCATACCGTCAATAAAACGCATCACCGTCGCTTCATCATAATTGGTCGTGAAGGAAGTAGAAAGCCATAGCCCAAAAGACCACTGAGGCGGAAGGGAAGGCTTTCCTGTCAGATCGGTATAGCGCATCAGCACCTCTTTCATCGTAGGACCATTAATCAGAAAATAGTCTAGGGTTTCTCCCTTTACCGAAAATGCCGCCTTACTCACCTGTTCTGTTGCAATCTCAAATTCTACTCGCTCAGGATGGTTGACAAACACGCCGTACCCTCTATTAGACAAATAAAAAGGTATATTTTTATAAGACTGCTCTGTGCTCGTTCCTCCGTCCTCATTCCAGATAGCAACAGACTGCCCGTTTTTCACCAATGCAGTAAAACGTTCTCCAAGCCCATATATCAGCTCGTCCACTGACAGCCCAAGCTGCTGGCACATATAAGCATTGCCGCCCCTATCGTATGCAGCTCCCTTCCAATCCCTCTTTATATACATCAGATCTCGGTCGTTGCTCTTTGTCAACAGTTTTCCATCACGCAGATAACGCATAGCTCCATTATTCTTATCAATCTCCAAGCAAAGGTTCCCACTCACCGCTATAATTTTTTCTTCTTCCTCCATCACCTCAAGCGACGATGCCTCCTCAAGCAGAAGTTCAAACTCTGGTCCACGTTTTATTCCACCACGGTGATGGCAGACTTGAACCCGTATCACCTCAGGCATTGGCGCGGTAATACGCACCGTTAAATTGATACCGCCCAAAGTATCTCCCTTTTTTTCAATATGGGTGGTAGGTGCACACAAAATCAGCGCATCTTCCTCTCGTTTCACCTCGTATATCTGCTTAGGAGAAAATCCTGCAAAACCCTCCTTCAACAACCAGCAACCATTGTGAAATTTCATATTCTGCCTCCTTGCTTACTTATAGAATTCCTTCCAATAAAACCTTATCTGGTGTTATTTGTATCATAAACAACGCGCTTTTGACTACCGGACTTTTCTGTGAAAAAATACCCGAAAATTCATACTCATCCGCCCTTTGCATGGAAAAATATGGTCTACGTAAACTCTTACCTCCATTTTTTCCAGTAAAGATCTTCCGATTTCTCAGGTAGTCATCCATCTATTTTCTATATTAATATTATACTGAATATCATTACTCGCGGCAACTAACTTATATTCCGCGAAATTACAGAATAGGAGGCAATAATCTATGAAATTTGGCTATTTTAATGATGCTGACAAGGAATATGTGATCACAACGCCCATGACTCCACAACCATGGATCAATTATCTGGGCAGTGAATCCTTCTTTTCCTTAATCTCCAATACCTGCGGAGGCTATTCTTTCTATAAGGATGCCAAGCTTCTCCGACTCACCCGATACCGCTATCATAATACACCAGAAGATACAAATGGACGTTATTATTTTATCAAACATCAAGATCAAGTATGGACGCCCGGCTGGCAGCCTGTAAAAACGCCGCTTGATTCCTATGAATGTCATCATGGTTTGGGTTATTCTAGATTTCTTTCCGCAAAAGGAGCGATACAAGCAGACCTGACCGCCTTCGTTCCGCTCGGTGAATCCTGTGAGGTGAATCGCTTAATTCTCAGAAACACAAGTGATATGGAACAGACGTTAGATCTGTTTTCTTATGTAGAATTCTGCTTCTGGAACGCGGTCGATGATACCACCAATTTTCAGAGAAATCTAAGCCTTGGCGAAGTGGAGGTCTGTGGCAGCGAGATCTACCACAAGACAGAGTACCGTGAAAGGCGCAGGCATTTCGCATACTACAGCGTCAATGCTCCAATTGATGGCTTTGACACCTGCCTTGACAGCTTTCTCGGCGCATATGGCGGCCTTGCCAGCCCAAAAGCTGTTCAGGAAGGCCGAGCGGGAAATTCCTTGGCAAGCGGTGGCACTGTAATTGGCTCCCATCATATACATCTAACTCTCGCGCCCGGAGAATCTAAAAGCTATATCTTTCTGTTGGGCTACAGCGAAAACCCTGCCGATAAGAAGTGGGAGGCTCCAAATAGAATACAAAAGGATCGCGCCCGCTCCTGCATGGCACGCTTTTCCACAGATACTCAAGTAGAGCAAGCCTTGCTGGCATTAAAAGATTACTGGAACACACTTCTCTCCACCTTTCATCTTCAAAGTCCAGATGATAAATTAAACCGCATGGTCAATATCTGGAATCCATATCAATGTATGGTAACGTTTAATATGTCACGGTCTGCCTCCTACTATGAATCAGGCACAGGACGGGGGATGGGCTTTCGCGATTCCTGTCAGGATCTATTAGGATTTGTCCATCTGATCCCTGACCGCGCTCGTGAAAGAATTCTTGATATAGCCGCCACTCAATTTGAGGATGGCAGCGCCTACCACCAATATCAGCCTCTCACCAAAAAAGGAAACTCTGCTATTGGCAGTGGTTTTAACGACGATCCACTCTGGCTGATAGCCTGCACAATCGCCTATCTAAAGGAAACCGGCGATCTATCCATCCTTAATGAAATGGTTCCATTTGACAACGATACATCGAAAGCACAACCGCTGCTTGTACACCTTGAACGTTCTTTTCACTATACCCTCACTCATCTTGGTCCGCATGGTCTGCCTCTTATCGGACGTGCAGACTGGAATGACTGCCTTAATCTAAACTGCTTTTCCGAAGAACCCGGCGAATCCTTTCAGACCTTCGGTCCCTCAGAGGGTCCTGTCGCTGAATCTGTCTTTATTGCAGGTATGTTTGTGGCATATGGGCGTGAATATGCAAGACTCCTCTCCCTTCTCAAGCGGGAACAGGAAGCCTCTGCGGTAAGTCAAGCAGTGGATGTTATGTATCAGACGGTACTGACAGCAGGATGGGATGGGGAATGGTTCCTTCGGGCTTATGATGCCTTCGGTGAAAAAATTGGCTCTAAGAACTGCGAAGAAGGTAAGATATTTATAGAACCTCAGGGCTTCTGCGTGCTGGCCGATATTGGCATACAAGAGGGATATGCAAAACAAGCTCTGGACTCCGTACAAAAATATTTGGATACCAAATATGGCATTGTCTTGCAGCAGCCCGCCTATAGCAAATATTACATAAATCTGGGAGAGATCTCCTCCTATCCGCCGGGATATAAGGAAAACGCAGGGATCTTCTGCCACAATAATCCTTGGATTTCTATTGCGGAGACAAAACTTGGCAGAGGAAATCGCGCCTTTTCCATCTATCAGAAAACCGCGCCTGCATATATAGAAGACATCAGTGACATACATCGCACAGAACCATACGTCTATTCTCAGATGATAGCCGGAAAAGACGCTCCCAAACATGGAGAAGCAAAAAATAGCTGGTTGACCGGCACAGCGGCATGGACTTTTGTCGATATCTCACAATATATCCTTGGCATACGCCCAGATTTTGACGGTCTTATAATCGATCCCTGCATCCCTTCATGGCTAACAGAATTTACCATCAAACGGATATTCCGCGGCAGGACCTATATCATTCATATAAAAAATCCGAATGGCGTAGAAAAAGGAATCACATCCTTTCTTGTAAACGGGAAATCATACCCTGAAACCTGCCTGAGACTTGAGAAAGATATTTTTGAATACAACATAGAGATCACAATGGGAATCAAATAGGGGAAAGTACTTCTCCGCTACTCGCCGCGCAGAATGTGCGCTGTCAACAACCTATTTCAAGGGAGGAACAAGTTCCTCCCTTTTCTTGATAAATATAAATTATGTTTTTCTTACTCGGCCAGCTCAACTCTTTCTTTTACGATTTCTGTCAGCATGGTCTCTGCCTCGCTCATGCCGGAAGCTTCCAGATCCGACAGCATCTTGTCATAAGCTGCATCAAACTCTGCCTCACTTTTTATCACACAGCTTATCAAAGCAGACCAAGCCAGCTCATCCAGCTTATTGCCAATCTCATCAAACTCTACCGGCTTTGTATATGCCCATATTGCAGAGTACTTGGGAACCTCAAACTCATCCACCTGAGGGAAAATATCTACCAAAAGCTCAACCTTCCACGCTTCGCAGGCTGCTTTCTGCTCTACGTCATATTCTGCTATCACGGTATCCTTGCTATCTGTTGTAAAGGTGCTTCCCGTCGAGTCAACCACGCCGGCGCCATAAGAAGGAAACGGATAATTATGGAACCCAACCCCTGTTGTCTTGCTGTAATCCTTATTGTTATTTTTCTCGTTGATCTCCTCCTCTGTGCGATAGCGGTGTCCTTGATCATCAAGGAAATAATTTACGCCCTCTATTCCCCAGTTTACCAGCACCTGACCTTCATCTGAGCAGAGAAAATCCAGATATTGAATCGCTGCTACAGGGTCCTTACATGCTGTTGTAATACCAACTCCCTGTCCTGTCGTCAATCCCTGATACATTAAGGATGGAGCCTTCATTCCTTTTTCCATCACAAGCGGAATTCCCGCATACGTCTTTTCCAGCTTACCATCCGCCTTAAGAATCTTCTCGCCGTCGCCATAATCCCAATCCGTATCCGTCAGTGCAAGCACACGGCCGGATGCAATCTTTGCGATATAATCCTCATGCGTCTGTGTTGCAAATTCATGATCCAAAATCCCCTCATTATACATCCGATTCAGCCATTTAAAATACTCTCGTACCTTCGGCGAACGGAATTTATACATCGCATTATAATTCTCATCTATCAGCCATTGCCCATTATCTGGCGCCCCCTCCGCAATGTACCCAGCAGGATTTCCAAGTGTGATCATCCAGTGCCAATCGGATGTGGAAAGCGTCAGTCCAATGGTATCCATGCCGTCCTCCGTGGTAGGATGCGCTGCGATATAAGACTTTAGCATCTGCTCAAATTCATCCAATGATTCTGGAATCTTATAATTATTTTCTTTCAACACCGCCCACTGCATCTGCGCCGTGCCAGAAGATTTATAGTTTGTGCCACCCATCGCATAAGAAGAAAGCTGATAGATAGACGGATCGTCCTTAGAATACTTTAGCTTATCAAACTCATCCCCATACATTTTCTTTATATTAGGACCATATTGTTCAATTAGATCTGTCATATCAATCAATGCACCCGCATCAATTAAGCTTCCTGCATCGCCTTTTGCATAGATAAGATCTGGATAATTCTGTTCAGCAATCATCAGCGCAACCTTCTGATCATCGGAGGAAACAGGATATTCTGTCTTAAGCTTTACCCCTGTCTTTTCTGTCAGTGCCTGTGCAACTGGGTCGGTCCACGGATCTTCCTGACCATCTGCATTATAAAAGGTTAATTCCACCACACCATCGCCGCTCCCGCCGCCTGTTGGCGTCTGATTTGTCTTGTCATTGCATCCTCCCAGAACACCTGTCAGCATAGATGCCGTAAGTAATAAAGTACATAATTTTTTTGCTTTCATCATTTTCCTCCCTTTCCAATCTATCAATCCTTTACCGCACCAATTGTCATACCACCCACAAAATATTTCTGCAAAAAGGGATATACAACTAAAATCGGCACAGTCGCCACAATTGTGATAGCCATGCGCACAGACATGGGCGAGACGGTATTTTTCATCTGCTCTGCCTGCGCATGGGGATCGATCTTAATTGTCGCTTTTTCCATAATTTCATATAACACATATTGCAAAGTTGGCAGCTTTCTTGCATATAAATAAGTATCCATAAACGAATTCCACTGACCAACCGCAATAAATAATGCCACCGTTGCAAGCACTGGTGTACACAAAGGCAGAACGATTTTCAGCCAGATAATAAAATCATTTGCCCCGTCAATCTTTGCCGCCTCCTGCAGTGCAATCGGAAGCCCCTCGATAAAAGAACGAATCAAAATAACATTATACACCCATATCAGTCCCGGCACGATATAAACCAGAAAATTATTGCTAAGATGCAAGGTTCTTGTCAGCAAAAGATATTCTGGAATCATGCCGCCGCTCACATACATGGTGATAATAAAAAGAATCGTAAAACTCTTTCGAAAACAAAAATCCTTCCGGCTTAACACATAGGCAAGCATTGCTGTACATACCACTCCAACCACAGTTCCTGTTACAGTTCTGACAATAGACATCAGAAATGGTCCGCCCAAATTATTTTCCTTAAATATGTAAACATAATTGCTTATGGTAAATTGCCTTGGAATAATAAAATTGACATTTCTCATAGTATCCATCGGATCATTGAGTGATATAGCCAGCACATTTAAAAACGGATAAACCGTAATAAATATAATCACTACAAAAACAGCCACCAACACATAGTCCAGTGCTTTTTCACTTATTTTCGTATTCTTAATCGGATTCTCCTTACCCGCCATCAAAATCACCTCCTTACCTATATAAGCTTGCTCTCACCCAGCATACCTGCAATTTTATTTGCAATAAACAAAAGCATAATTCCGACAACAGACTGGAACATACCAATCGCTGTACCTAACCCATAATTATTGCTTCCAATACCGCGCTCATAGGCAAACCAAGAAAGCACCATCGCATGATCTCTGACAATACCATTGCTTAACAGCATCTGACGCTCCATGCCGACATTCAGCGCTCCGCCCACACTCATAATCAACAGAACCACAACGGTTGGCTTAATACTTGGAAGTGTAATATGCCAAATCCGCTCAAATCGATTTGCACCATCCACCTTCGCCGCCTCATAAAGTCCTTGATCAATTCCCGCCATAGCAGACAAATAAATAATTGCGTCCCATCCGGTCTCTTTCCATGCATTAATTAGACAGACCACAATCCAAAACATAGGCGAATTTGTTGACATCAAATGCAGCTTTGTACCTGTCAGCGTATCTAAGGCGCCGCCATCATTTAACAACATCTTCGCAATGCTGGCAATAATAACCCACGATACAAAGTGCGGCAGATAAGACACCGTCTGTGTCACCTTCTTAAAC
>CAMWWW010000056.1 GCA_947178015.1 uncultured Clostridia bacterium | reverse complement strand
GGGTGACGGAGGAAATAGCAGGGCTGGCTATGCGGACCTTTTTCGAAAATGATTAGTAAATAAAATTTACAAAAACATATCCTATACTGTTTTCAAAACTTTTTCGTATGGCAAGAGAAAGTGTACCAGAACCAGATAGAGACGGATATTTTATGTCAATTTGGTGCAAATCATCGAAACTCACATAAAATCAAGAATCCGTATGAAAGCCTTGAAACAGTTATGTTTGAAACAAATAGATGAATGAAAAAGTTGTAAAGTGGTGTATAACATATAAAATGGGAAGCTTTGTTCGTTTCAATGAAAATAGAAAGGGATAAAGCTTCCCTTTTTCCGTTTATAGCAATAGTATTGTGTTTAATGATAAAAATCAACAAAAATTCTAAATAAAAATTATGCATTTTGTATAAAAAATTTTCTAAATATTGATTTTTCCATGTCAGAATATTAAAATATATTTGATATTTTGGTAATATTTAGTTTATATTTTATGTCTTAAAGGGAGGGAAAAATCGTATGACTCATTCGGAAAGAAAAAGGTATTGGTGGCAGAAGCCTAATTGGAAAAGGATTTTGGCTATTGCATTGGCAGTTGCAATGGTTTTATCTGGTGTGCCATTGCAGGCAGATGGTGTCTGGGGAGAAACCGTAAAGGCGGAAGAAGAGAGCTGGAATACGGATGCAATGGCGCAAAAAAGTGGAGCAGTGAGCGGATATCAATCCTCTTTGTTTTCCGCTTTGGCAAAAAGTGGGACATCATTGACAGGAAATCAGGCTGCGTGGGGATATAATGAGACATTATATAATGATTCTGGCGCAGTACAGGGAACATTACAAGGCAATAGTGGTACATATCAAAATCAAAATGGAGATATTCTGTATATAGATGCAAGTAGCGGAAAGTTTGCTCAAAACACTGATAATATACAAGTGAACTCTGGTACTAAGATCTATATTCCAGAGAAAGGAAATAAAATTCTATTAGAAATTTCGGTTCATAACTCTGCTATCAGCACGAAAGAAACGGTTTTATCGGATGCATTTAGCATAACAGGAATGGATGATAATCTTCTGGCTGAAGCTAAATGTACAAAGATTGAGACAGATACGGCAGATAGTAATTATAGGATTGTAACAGTAGAGTGTTATGCAAATGGGACGGAAGGGGAAGTACTTTTAACCACCTTAAAACAAATTTATGTTAGAAGTATAAATATAACTTGCGAAACATTGTCCACTGTTACCATAGGCGGGACTGTGACATCAGATGAAGTGCTGGCGCAGGGCACTCAGGTGATCGTGTTAAATACCACAACCAATGTGCAACATACTGCGGATATCACAAATGGGACTTATTCTGTTCCTGTTTTTGTTGAGAGTACAGAGGCTTCTTATTTACTTTCCATTAGTGATAAGGATTTTCTGATTCACAGTGGAACAACACAGTATAAATTAAGTAGCAGCAGTAGCAATAGCATTGTAAATGATCTGGTTCTCTCAAAGGTGAGCACCATTACTTTGTCTGGAGAGATCCAAGGCTTTGATTTTGGTTATGATATAAGCGATCTGGAACTTCTTTTTACAGCAGCAGGAAGCTCTGTGTTTGTGCCAAAGGTAACGATTGATTTACAACAGATGACTTATACAGCAGAGCTGGAAAAAGGGATGCAATATTCTGTCAGCATAAAGGGAGTTGTTGACTATAAGCTTCAGAACGAACTGACCGGCTTGCATTATGAGGCGAACAGCAGTTTAGATATTCCTGTTGTCCTCAAGGATAGATATCCAGTTACATTAAATTGTGGCTCTACGCCAGATTTATCCGGTTTAAATGTGATCTATACATTTATGCATGAAGATGGTTCGGAGTATCGCTTTACCGATCCTTCTAATATAATCTTAAGGGATGGAGCATATACGCTTTCTTTAGGCGGTGAATTTGAAAAGCTGGCATATCGGATCAATGCAGGGAGATCTTTAACGGTAGATGGTGGAGCGGTAAATCATATTTTAACGTTTACTTCTATTACGTCTTGGTCCTTTGCAGCAGGGGAAGGGGATTATTATAATAAAAAAATCGAAGGTGTGGAGGATTATTATCAAGGGCTTGCAATAGACGCTACATTGGGAAAATTAGCTCCGAATGGAAATGTGCCAAATAGTGCTCAATTTAATGCAAATACTATAATTAAAGTGCCTGTAACTGGAAAATGTACGATAACAGTGGAGGCTTTTGGACCACAATATGCATTATATACGATTAATGGTACTGCAGCAAACACCGATTCTGAGACAACTACCATTTCTTATGAAGGAGAGGCAGGATACATAGAAATCAAGTCAACAGGAGGAGCTTATATTAAGTCAATCAGTGTTGTCTATCCTGCGAAGGAGGTAGAATTTGTTAAACAGCCGGTAATGCCATATATACCAGAGGATGATCTAGATGCGAATACAGCAGTTGATACAGATCAGAGACCAAGAGCAAGCAAGAAAGACAGCATTACCGTACAGCCTGTAGGCCAGAAATTAGAGATTACGCAGACGGGTGGTGCTTTTTCAGGAGCATATGATAAAATACAAAATTTAGGTTATTATCTGTTTCCAATGACAACAGACAAGAATAAATTGGAGTTTGATCTGGTCATTCGCTCGGCAGGTAGTGATAATGGGGATGGTGCATTTATTGGATTATTTACAAACCGATTTGCCTATACATTAGGAATCAGGAAAGGAACAAATGCACGTGCAATTTATTCAAAAGCAGAGGAAGGAAAGGGAGATTATGCTGGAGCTGGAGGGATAAATAATACCATTAGTCTTGGGGCACCAATGCATATAGAAGTGACGTTAGAGAATGGAAAACCAACTGTCACTTATACGATAATTGAGACGGGAGAGAGTGCTACCGTTTCTGTAGCTACGCTTGCGGATACAGATAGTGGGTTCTATTATGGGCTTGTTGTATCAGATGCAGAAGTAACGATTACCAATATGCTCTATACGGATGAGAGTGGAAATATTCTTTATAATCAAAACTCTTGCTATTATCCAGAAGGAAGTATGCCAAGTGTAGAAAGTGTGACTGCAAAGGCAGCAGATACAAGAGAATATATTGATGTCACATGGACTGGTACTGTGCCGGAAAAGGATGGTACGTTTGTGGTTGAGATGTCAAAGGATGGTGGAGATTGGACAGAACTGACGGATAATATAACAGGATTTTCCTATCGGTATATATTGCCGGAAGGAGAAGGAGGAACCTATGTATTCCGCGTATGTGGACAATTAGGAAAAGAACAGTTGGGTGGTACAAGAAATACTCCTGTAGCTATGGCGGAAGGCATTTATGTAATGGGTGCTTTGGCAAAACCGGTTGTGGAAATAGCTGGAAAAGTATCCGATATAACGTTAAATTGGGAAGAGAATGTAGATGCAGAGTATTTTCTTGTATATCGGTACTCGTATGATGAAGGAGAGGAACAGATTCGCCAGATTGCAAAGGTGACAGACCATTCCTATGTAGATACAGATGTGGAACAGGGGATGCCATATTACTATAGAGTAAAGGCTGTATCAGAAGCAACGAATAATGAAAGTCCTTTATCGGAAACCGTGTGGGCAGTTGCAGCAGGGGGCAATGTAGGAGACTATGTATACGAGGATGAGGCAGCAGAAATAACATTAACAAAGAAATCCTATGATACAGTATTTGCGGAGAAAATTTTGCTGGAAGGCATAGTATCAAAAGCAGGGAAGATAAGCGCTTGTGTAAATGGTGAAACACAAACAGATGTAATTGTTGAGGCGGGTGGTGCCTTTCGTTTTGAATTGACTGTGAGGGAAGGCAGAAATGATGTTGAACTTCTATTTACAGACGAGGCAGGTGCTATAACCAGAAAAACATATAATTTTGTTTATTTGACGAATTATGATATTATGGTTGATTCCTCATACAGTGGAATGGACGGAGATTTAAACAATGGGATACCAACCTATAAAACAGTACAGGCAGCGGTGAATTCTGTACCAGCAGGAAATAAAGAGAATAAAGTAATTCTTGTGATGGCAGGTGATTATGAGGAACGTTTGGAAATAAATACACCTTATATTTCTCTTATTGGAGAAGATAGGGAGATGACAAAAATTCATCATTATCCGGGAGTTCTTGGCGAGGAATATGAAGCAGGCGGAGATATGAGTAAGAGATGTGCAGTCTATATTCAGAGTGGAGCTACTGGCTTCTCTGCAGAAAATATTTCCTTTAAAAATGATTATGTTTATTCCACGCCAGATGGAAAGTCAAATAAATCGGCAGATGCGCTTCGATGTGACGCAGAGGGAGCAAGCTTTGTCAATGTAAAATTTACCGGTGTTCAAGACACACTTTATATGCACAGAGGACATCAGTATTTTTATAAGTGCCGTGTGGAAGGGTTAATAGATTTTATTTATTCAGGTGATGATGCAAGGGCATTTTTTAATGATTGTGAAATTGTATTTGTTTATGAGAGTACAAAGAGATCCGGCTATGTTTGTGCGCCAAAAACAGCAAAAGACGCGGAATATGGGCTTATCTTTAATCAGTGCGTAATTTTTGGCGAAGAAGGTTGCAGTGGCACAGGTTATCTGTTAGCAAGACCATGGGGACCGGATGCTTATTTAACATGGATCAATTGTTATATGGGTCAAGCTATTAATAAAAATGTACCATATGGTGAGATGAGTGGAAATCATCCTGAAGATGCTAGATTTTTTGAGTATGGGACTTATGGGCCGGGCTTTGCCATCAGTGCTGACAGAAGACAAATCTCTTCTCAGAAGGCGTCTGAGATGATATCCGATTCTTATCTGGGTTGGTCTCCAGATTCAGAAATCGCACAGATATCTGGAAATTATTATATTGGCAGCATAGTGACAGACAGGGAGCCGATGTATGTGATAAATGGTGTGGTTTCAGATACTTATTTGTGGACAGATGGGGATGATACGGGATTAAAGCAATATGATATGGAAGGGTATGCCGCAAGCTTTAAGGTAAGCGGAGGCGGACTTTTAAAGGAGGAAAACAGCAACTATTATAAGGTTTCTACAGCAGAGGAATTTTTAGATGCTTTGTTAGAAGTTAAGACCACTGGAAGGAAGTCTGTGATTGAAATTGTGGCAGATATTAATCTGGGAAGCAATGAAGTGAAAAATTATACTACTTATAGCAGTGTAATAAAGCCATATCCTGCACAGGCATTAACGCATCCAACATTGATGGAATCAGGGGTTTCTATATTAACTTTGACCGATATTTATAATTTAACGATATTTTCGTCCAATGCTTCTTCGATCAAGCATACGAATATAACGATGAAGAACGCAGGAAATATTATTATCAGAAATATTAAATTTGATGAGCTTTGGGAGTGGGACGAAGCGACAGGTGGAGATTATGACAGGAACGACTGGGATTATTTAACGATTGATCAGGGCAGTGATGGTATTTGGATTGATCACTGTACTTTCTATAAGTCATATGATGGTGTAATAGATGTGAAAAACCCAGCACCTGAAAATAATATCACAATATCTTGGTGTGAATTTCTTCCCGGCAGCGAAGATAACATTTTCTTTGATGTAATGATGGATCAGCTTGCAGCAGATGCGCAAAACTACCCGACGTATCAACATATGTTGGAGGAGGGAATGACAGCAGAGCAGATTTATATGTATGCATATGGACAGAAAAAGACACATTTGTTTGGGCAGTCAGATGAAGCAGTTAATGCGGCGGGTATCCATGTAACGCTGGCAAATAATTATTATAAGAATTCTATGGATAGGATGCCAAGGCTGCGTTATGGAAACACGCATGTATACAATACCATTATGGATGCACAAGAACTGCTGGATGTTAAGAAGGAGATAACAAATCCTGAAATAGCAAAGAAAATTGTAAGCAATGGTGCTTCTTCTACCTGTGGAGCACAAGTTTTATTAGAAAATTGTTATATAAATGGCATTATCAATGCATTGAATTCAGGAAATGGTTCCAGTCCGTCGGGATATATCAATGCTATCAATAGTGTTTATTATATGGATGGCGAATTGACCGCACTTGAACCAAAATGTAATTCGACTGGGGATACAAGGGTGCTTATAACAGATGCAGAAGCTTTTGTCGGCGCTCTGCCTTACAAGACCTACAATTTATATAATGCAGAAAATCTGGCTACAATAGTAATGCCATATGTAGGAGCAGGAAAACTAAATCTGACGGTGCTTCAATGGGAAAAAGTGAGCTATAACGACGAATTTAAGGAGCCAGATATTCCAGAAGAACCGGATACACCGGAAGAACCCGATACACCAGAAGAACCAGACATACCCGAAGAACCAGATACACCAGAAGAACCAGACACACCCCAAGAACCGGATATACCAGAAGAACCAGATACACCAGAGGAACCCGATAAACCAAATAGGCCAGAAAGACCAAATAGGCCAAGTAATCCGGGCATATCAGATGATTATGATGATTCAGATAATTGGGAGGATTCGAATTATAACACGCAGACAACGGTAAATAAGGATTCCGATTCAAAAGATGAAGATACAAAAGGTACATGGCAAAAGGATGCAACTGGTTGGTGGTTTATGCTTAGTGAAGAAAACACCTATGCACAAAATGGCTGGTATAAGATCAATGGCGAATGGTATTCATTTGATGAGAATGGATATATGGAAGTCGGCTGGATTTTTGATAATACGTATAATAGCTGGTTTTATTTAAAAGAGACTGGTGCTATGGCGACCAACTGGATTTTTGATCCATCCTATGAGAGCTGGTTCTATCTGGGAGGAGATGGAAGTATGAAAGTTGGTTGGTTATTTGACATCAATTATCAGGCATGGTTTTACTTACAGCCAAATGGAATGATGAAAACAGGCTGGCTGTATGATCCAGAAAAGAATGTTTGGTATTATTTAAAAGAAAATGGAATAATGGCAGCAGATGAGATAACACCAGATGGATTCTATGTAAATCAAGAAGGAGTATGGGTACAGTGATCTCATCTATTGGAGAAATTTCCCTTTAAACAAAAAGCAAAACGTGGTATGATTATCTACAGGAAACTTGTGATATAGCTGTCAAAATAAGATAGGAGGGCACAATGATGAATGTAACAGATATGCTTAAGGGGAAGGTTGCCGTTGTTACGGGAGGTACAAGAGGCATTGGCTTTGAGATTGTGAGAAAGTTTCTTGAGGCGGGTGCGAAGGTGGCGCTGTTTGGCTCCAGACAGGAGACCGTAGAGAAAGCACTTGCCCAAATTAAGGAAGAAAAGGCGGATGCAGAGGTTATAGGACTTTGCCCTTCGCTGGGAGAGTACAGTGAGGTAGAGAAGGCGATTTTGGAGGTGAAGGATACCTTTGGTCAGATCGATATTCTTGTCAATAATGCCGGGATCTCAGCAAGGGAATCCATTTATGACTACAGTCCAGAGGAATTTGACAAGATTATGACGCTGAATGTCAATGCGGTGTTTTATTGCATCAGAGCCTCTGTGCCTTTTATGAAGGAGCAGGGAGGCGGCTCTGTGATTAACATGAGCTCTATGGTCAGCATCTATGGACAGCCGGCAGGATGTGGTTATCCGGCGTCGAAGTTTGCGGTAAATGGTTTGACAAAATCACTGGCGAGAGAGCTTGGGAGGGATCAGATCCGCGTCAATGCTGTGGCTCCGGGTGTGACCAGAACGGATATGGTGGCGGCGCTCCCTGAAGAGATGGTTCAGAGAATTTCATCTACCATTCCGCTTGGAAGAGTTGGTGAGCCGGAGGAGATCGCCAATGCCGTGCTGTTCCTTGCAAGTGATCTGGCAAGTTACGTGACAGGAGCAGTTTTGTCAGTGGATGGTGCGACGCAAGTATAAAAATTTAATTTAGCCATTGTCCTGCAGAGAAATACATGGTAAAATACTTCCAGCTATCGGTTATACAACTGACGGCGTATGGGCTTGTGTTTGTGTTGTATGCATAAGCTTGGATTAATACAAAGCAGTGTAGAAATGAGGATGAACATGATTTCTTTGGCAGGAGAATGGCGGTTTCAGATGGGCAGCGAGGATGCAAAGCCATCCGAGCTGTCGTTTTGTGACAGGATACAGATACCGGGAATTTTACAGGCACAGGGATATGGGGAGGATATTTCCACAGAAACACCGTGGGTGTCGTCGCTGCACGATCCCTTGTGGTATTTGAGAGAGGAATATCAGAGGGGACAGGAGGATGGCGTACATGTGCCGTTTCTTTCCCAGCCCCCAAAGCATTTTCTCGGCGTGGCGTGGTATCAGAGAGAGGTTGAGACAGAAGAAGGCGATTATGAATTTGTAATGGAGTGTACCCGGTGGAAGACAGAGGTTTATCTGGATGGTGCGCTTGTGGGAAGTGTGATTTCTTTATGTGCGCCGCACCGTTTTTGGCTTGGAAAGCTGGATGGTGGAAAGCATGTTCTTACCGTAAAAATTGACAACCGGATGCAGTATCCATACCGGCCGGACGGGCATGGGGTATCAGATGCGCTGGCAGCTACATGGAACGGCATGACAGGGCAGGTATTCTTAAGAAGGATTTCAGCGCTTTCACTGGGTACACTTATCCTTAAGCAAGATTTAGAAGAGAGGACAGTAAGGGCAGAGCTTGCGTTTTGTAATAGAACCGGGGAGAACGCAGAGGCAGAGCTTTGCGTATCTGTGACAGATAAGGAGAGCGGCGCTCAAAGAGAGACCGTGCAGAGAGTGCATCTGCCGGAAGGAGAAAGTACAAGAAGCTTTGCACTGGACTGTGCGGGGCTCAGCGGACTATGGGATGAATATCGTCCCAATGTGCAGCTTTTTGAGGTGCGGCTTTGTTCCGCGTGGGGTGAGGAGAAAAAAGCGCTGCCGTTTGGTTTTCGGCATATTCAGGTGAAGGATGGCAGCTTTTATATAAACGATCGCCCGGTATATTTAAGAGGAACGCATTTTGGCGGGGAATTTCCTCTTCTGGGTTATCCATCTGACAGACAGGAAGATTGGGAGCGTATTTTTGGCATCTGCAAATTGTGGGGGCTTAATTTTGTGCGCTTTCATTCTTTTTGTCCGCCGGAGGCAGCATTTGCGGCGGCTGATGATCTTGGCATCTATCTTCAGGTCGAATGTGCGATGTGGAATGTGTTTCAGGAAGGGAATGGCATGGATCAGGTGCTTTGCGAGGAAACGGAGCGAATCTTGAAAAGCTTTGGTCATCATCCTTCATTTATCGCGCTCTCACCGAGCAATGAGCCAAGCGGAGACTGGGCTCCTGTGCTTGCTAAGTGGTATCGCTGGTGCAAGGAATCAGAGAGTGCATACAGCGGGCAGAGACTGTATACCAGACAGTCGGGCTGGCCGTATCCGGTTGAGCCTTCTAAAATTGACGATACGGATTATGTGTATTTTCATCGTTCTGGATATGGTCCTTACATTGGCGGGACGATACGAAATAGTGTTGGGTGGGCGGATAACGATTATCGCGCCTCGCTTAAGGGGATTTCTTATCCTGTAATCACACATGAGCTAGGGCAGTGGTGTTCCTATCCAGATTTTGATATTATAGAGAAATTTACTGGTTATATGCAGCCGGGAAATTATAAGGTATTTAAAGAAAATGCGAGGGCAGCGGGTGTACTTTCACAAAATAAGGAGTTTGTCAGAGCATCCGGGAAGCTTCAGGTACAGATGTACAAGGAGGATCTGGAAGCAAATTTCCGCACCCCGCATATATACGGCTATGAGCTTTTGGATCTGCACGATTATCTTGGGCAGGGCGGTGCTTTTGTGGGGGTTCTGGATGCATTTTGGGACAATAAGGGGTACGTGCAGCCAGAGGAATTTCGCCAGTTTTGTGACGAGACCGTGCTTTTGCTCCGCATTGGAAAAAGAATCTACACGCAAGAGGAGACATTTTATGCAGAAGCAGAGATGTCTCATTTTGGCAGGGAGGCTTTAACTGGGGCGGAGGTGTTGTGGCAGCTTCTGGATCATAGGCAGAAGGTTGTGAGGCAGGGAAGCTTTGGAAAGAAGGAGTATGTTCTGGCAAAAAATCAGAGAATTGGAGCGCTTGAGATGTCCTTTGAGGGGCTTGCTGTTCCAGCGTGTTATACCATACGGCTGATTCTTAATCAAGAAAGCAGGGATAAGAAGAAGGAGATAGAAAATAGCTGGAAAATCTGGCTGTATGAGCAGCCGGGAGAGCTTCCCAAGCTTACAGGCGCTGTCTATACCAGAGATCTGTCGGAGGCTTTGCAGGCACTGGAAGAGGGCGGGAAGGTGGTTTATTCACCTTATCTTTCCATGCTGGATTTTAGCTGTCCGTACCTTAATGAAAAGCCTTCCTTTTGGAATTCTCAGATGGGGCCAAGGTGGAGCAGGGGGATGGGACTTTTGTGCAGAGCATCTCACCCAGCGCTTCGGTATTTTCCGACAGAGGAGTATCAAGAATACCAGTGGAATGAGATTCTGCGTGATGCAAAGGGAATCAATCTTAAGAATCTGCCAGCGGAGCTTATGCCGATTGTTCAGCCGATCGATGAGTGGAACAGAAGCTATCGGTTGG
>CAMWWW010000055.1 GCA_947178015.1 uncultured Clostridia bacterium | reverse complement strand
TATTAGAAGATAAGATAAAACAAGGTTTTCGTTTAAATATAGAATTGAAGAATAGTGTATTACCCTATCCGGGGATGGAAGAGAAGATAGTGGAGCTGATAGGGAAAAGGGGAATGGAAGAAAGCGTGGTGTATTCTTCCTTTTATGCAGCGTCAATGGAGAAAATTAGGAAATTAAGCCCAAGATCAGAGATAGGGATATTGGATTGTAAGGTGTCGGATTGTTTGTATAAGGTAAAGGGAGGATGTGGAGCAGATGCATTGCATCCTTATTGGAAAGGTATGGATCTGCTAAGGGAGCAGATAGAAAAGTATAGTGTTCGAGCATGGTTTTCAGGGCATTTATATCCTGAGAAGTCAACAGGAACCATGCTAGATATAGAAGAATTAGAGAAAAAGGGAATAACAGATGTGTTTTTAAATGAACCAGAAAGATATCTGTAGAGAATAAAAATGAAACAATATATTCATCCAAATTCAGAACAATTTTTTGCTTTTAATATATGGAGCATAGAGTCTGCGAAAGCAGTGATGGATGCTTCATCTAAAATGCGCCATAACGTGATTTTACAAACATCTATAAAAGCTTTTCAGATGTTAGATCTGAAAGAACTGCGTGCTTTTGTGGATAGTTATAATAAAAAAATTGGAATTCATGCTTTTCTGCATTTGGATCATTGTAAAGATATAGAGCATATTCAACAAGCAGTAGAGTATGGATGGGATTCTGTTATGGTGGATGCCTCAGATAGATCCATTGAAGAAAATATCAATATAACGAAAGAAGTATGTTCCATAGCAAAGCGAAAAGGTGTGTTGGTGGAAGCAGAAGTGGGACAGATAAAGGGGCAGGAAGAAGAGGAAAATCCAGTAGAAGAAGGAATTGCAAAGCTTTCGGATGTGGAACAGATGCTTTCCCATACAGAGATCGATATGTTAGCGGTGGCAATAGGAACCTCTCATGGATTATATCAAGGAAAACCAAATCTTCATTTTGATTTATTAGAAAAAATAGCACAGACTACAAATTTTCCTCTCGTGATACATGGAGGTACTGGATTAGAAAAAACGACATTGCGGCGGCTTTTGTCTTATCAATCGATAAAGAAAATCAATATCTCTACAGAGGTAAAGTTGGCATACAGAAAAGGGATAGAGATTGGGATACAACAGGGAAACTTGGAGGAGAAAGGTTTTGATCCTTTAAAGATAGGTAAAAAGATTCATGATTCCATAGAGGATATGGCAATGGAAAAAATAGCACTGTTAGGAGAAGGGGATAGAGATGAGCAATAAGACGATTCTGGTTCTAAATATGGGAATGAAAAGCATCCGAAGTATGATATTTGACCAGAATGGAAATAAACTGGCGCAGGCTGCTCTGCCGATTGTCACATCTTTGACAGGAGAATATGTCACCCAAAGTCCAGAGGAATGGTGGGAAAAAGCCTGTTATGTAATACGAGAAAGTGTGTCGGAATTAGGAAATGTGTCGGTAGATTTTCTAACAGTGACAGCTTCTTCTTCCTGTCTGGTGTGTGTGGATCAGGAGGGAAAAGCCCTTTATCCATGTATGATGGTATCGGACAAAAGAGCAGGAGAAGAGAGCAGGTATCTGGAGAGCTTACCGGAATTTGCTGTGGTAAGAGAAAGGACGGGACTGGATGCCGATCCTTCTTTTATGATTCCAAAAGCATTGTGGATAAAGAAGCAAGAAAAAGAGATCTTTGATAAAACCGATAAATTACTATCTCCCAATGATTACCTTCTTGCCAAGTTTACAGGAAATTATGTGACAGATTATATGAATGCTTTGAAATGGCATTATGATGCAGAAGAAAAAAGATATCCATCTGAATTGCTAAAACAAGTAGGAATTGGGGAGGAGATGCTGCCAAGGGTGGTGGCTCCGGGAACATTTGTGGGAAGGATACAGTCAAGGGCTGCAAAGGAGACAGGGCTTTCCACAACTACAGAGGTAATTACCTCCACTTATGACGCCATCTGTTCTTTTGTGGGAAGTGGTGTGGCAGAAAAAGGGGAAGCAAGTGATGTGTCTGGCACAGTGACAGTATTTCGAGCGGTGTCTGACCTGTGTTTATTGAAAGACCTCGATGGAATCCAGCAGATTCCCTATTATGAGGGAGGCCTTCGAATTGTAGGGGGCTCCAATAATCTAGGCGGAGGGCTGATTGAGTGGGTAAAGCAGTGTTATTACCAGAATGAGACGCTTCCCTATGAGAGGATGGAAAAGGATGCCACAGAGGCATCAATTGGGGCAGGTGGCCTAGTTTTTCTTCCTTATCTGCTAGGAGAGAGGGCACCTATATGGGATGGAAATGCAAGGGGAGTGTTCTTTGGGCTGGAAAGGATGCATACCCGAAAGGAAATGACAAGGGCAGTATTTGAGAGTACAGGATTTATTGACTTGGATATGATAGCGGCGATTGAGAAGACAGGGACGAAGGTGACAAACATACGACTATCTGGAGGATTGGCGAGGATAAACCTGATTTCTCAGATAAAAGCAGATATTACAGGAAGAGAGGTACAAGTACTCTCTGAATTTGAGACCACAGCGACAGGAGCAGCCATGATTGCCTTATATGGGCAGAAAGTCTATTCTTCTCTGAAGGAGGCAGCCAATGCTTTTGTTCAGGTGCGAATGATTATTCGGCCAAATCAGAGAAATCAGGAAATGTATAAGGAATTGTATCAACTGTACAAAGAAACCTACGAGACAGTAAAGCCGCTTTTCCCGAAGCGAATGGAATTGACAGAAAAGCTGTATCGAAATAAAAGGATAAAAATAGAAAATCTGTAGGAGAGAAAGATGGAAGAGAACCAGTTGTATCAGCTACATATGCCAACTAAGGTCTATTTTGGAAGAAAGATATGGAAGGAAGCATTGAAAAAGGAAGCATCTCTTTTGCGTGGAATAATACTGCTTGTGACAACCGGGCGCTCTCTTTCTTATTTGGGGTATATAAAAGAATTGGAGGAGGAAATACAGTGCTATTCCGAAGTAAAAAAAGTAATAAAATTTGATTCCATAAGCGCTAATCCAAGACTTACTGAGGTTCAGAAAGGAATTGAGCTAGGAAAAGCAGAAAAAGCAGAGATTGTGATAGGTTTTGGAGGAGGAAGCGCACTGGATGCAGCAAAAGCAATCGCGGCAGGAATAGCAGAAAAGGAAGATATCAGGGAGTTTTTTGATACCGGCAGGGAGCCAGAACGTGCGCTTCCTGTGATTGCCATTCCCACAACCGCAGGAACAGGAAGTGAGCTAAGCAAGGCAGCGATTCTAACAGATACAGTTCAAAAAAGAAAGAGTGGGGTTCGAGGAAGGGTGATGTATCCCACAGTGGCGGTGGTAGATTCTAGTTTTACCGAATCGGTTCCGCCCCATATCACACTGGAAACAGGATTTGATGTGCTGGCCCATGCAATGGAAAGTTATGTCTCAAGAGCGGCGTCCCTTTATACACAGATGTTGTCGGAGCAGGCCATAAGAATAGTAGGGAAATGGCTTCCATATTTAGGTGAACATCCAAAAGATAAGGAGGCAAGAGAAAGGATGAGCTTTGCCAGCATGATTATGGGGATTAATCTTGGAAATGCAAGCACCTGCCTGCCGCATCGGATGCAGTATCCATTGGGAGCACATACAGACACTAGCCATGGAGCAGGACTTGCAGCATTATTTCCTGCATGGATTGGGTGTGAATATGCATACGAACCAGAGAAAATAGAATATATGCTTATGCTTTTAACCGGGAAAGAAATAATAGGAAACAAAGCGTGTGTGAAAGCGATAAAAGAATGGGAAAGATGTTTGGGTCTTCCCATATCTTTGCAGGAACTGGGAGTGGAGAAGAATAGTCTTTTGGTATTTGCAGATGAGGTGACAGGAAGAATCGAAAACGATCCCGCTTCTGAAAGAAAGGATGCTATTTGGAATCTATATCAGGAAGCATGGCAGGAGGGGTGATAATGCAGGCAATTATTATGGCGGCAGGAAAAGGGAGCAGGCTTGGGAGCCTCACAGAAGGGAAGCCAAAATCCTTTGTAGAAATCAGGGGGAAAAAGCTAATCGAATATAACCTCCAGCTTTTAAAAAAGTATCAAGTAAAGGAAATCATTCTGGTGACAGGATATCAGAATGAGGAATTTGAGGAATTGGCAGAACATTGGGGAAATATCAGTCTGGTATACAATCCATTTTATGAGATGATGAATGTATTAGGTTCATTTTATATGGGGATGGAGCAGTTAAAGGAAGACTTTTTGTATCTTCATGCAGATACTTTATGCGATCCAGCAATTATGGAGAGATTACTTGGTGTGGAAGCAGATATTGTACTTCCAGTGGATTACAAAAAGTGTGATGAAGAAGCGATGAAAGTAAGAAGCGAGAGAGGAAGAATTGTTGAGATTACTAAGCAGATGCCACCAGAGGACGCGGAAGGGGAATTTATAGGAATAGCAGCTTTCCGAAAAGAGATACTCCCAGAGCTTAAGAAAACTGTCAAACAGTTAATGAAGGAAAAGGAATTTGGAGCCTATTTTGAAAGTGCTGTGCAGAGGCTTATCGATCAAAAGAAATATAATATAAAAACAATTCCAACAAATGGAGCATTTTGGGCAGAGATAGACTTTGCAGAGGACTATGAAAGGGCTAAAACAGAGATATCAACTGGCCTGCTGCATATCTTTGATGAGGAGGAAACAAGGACAGATGGACCATAAGCAGGAAAGAAGCCTGAATCTTTATATAACAAGACGGAAGGTGAAAGCAGCCCTGCAGGGTTTGGTATATCGAATCTGCCAAGTATTTCCAATCAATCAGAAAAAAGTGGTGATGTGGACTTTTGAAGGAGGAGGAGGCTATGGATGTAGCCCCAAATATGTGGCAGAGGAAATCCTAAAAAGGAACCATGAGGGGAAAACAGACTATAGAATAGTCTGGATAATGAAAGATACCAAGAAAGAGTTTCCAGAAGAAATAAAAAAAGTGAAGGATACCTTATGGAATCGCGCCTACCATCTTTCTACAGCAGGGACTTGGGTGAGTAATACAAGAACGTTTTATGGAACAAGAAAAAGAAAAAAGCAGAACTATATCCAGACATGGCATGCGACGATATGCATTAAACCAATCGGAAAATATAGAGGAAATTTATTTCCCAAGATGGCATATCTAGTTAGCGAGGCTGATTCAAATATCATCGATTATGTGCTGTCAGGCTCAACATGGTGCACACAGATGTATCGAGATGGACTGCTATATAATGGAAAGATAATAGAGACGGGAACGCCAAGATGTGATGTACTAATCAATCAGAGAGAGGAAAAACAGAAGCAGATAAGACAAGAGTATCGTATCCCACCAGAAGGAAAGCTAATATTGTATGCGCCAACTTTTCGAGGAGGAAGTCAGGGAGGAAAAAGAAGCGTCAGCACAGAAGAGACGACGGTTGATTTTGATGGCGTGATAAAGGCGTTGGAGAAGCGCTTTGGAGGGGAATGGTATGTGCTGTTAAGATTGCATCCACAGTTGGCAGCAAAGATGGAGCGTTTAAGAATACGAAAGAATTCCGGCAACCGCTTAATTGATGTGAGCCAAAAAGCAGATATGAATGAGATCATAGCGGGAGTTGATGCGTTTTTGACAGACTATTCCAGTGCAATCTTTGAGGCGGCATTACTTGAGATACCAAGTTATATCTATGCAGACGATATGGAGGAATATATTGCAGATAGAGGAAGATTATTCTTTGAGATAGAAAACCTGCCATTTCCAGCAGCATCAGATAATCAGGGACTTGTGAATAATATCCTTATGTTTGATGAGGAGAAATATAAAAGCAAGCTTGAGAAGTTTATGAAGGAGACAGGTGTAATGGAGGATGGGAAGGCGAGTGAGAGAGTGGTAGATTTGATAGAGGAAAGGATTTCCTTGTTTTGAAGGATGATTATTAAATATATTTTAAATAAGGAGATAAATAAATGTTGAACAACAAAACAATTCTAATAACAGGAGGGACAGGCTCTTTTGGAAATGCTTTTACAGAGTATGTATTAACTCATTATAAGCCAGCAAAGCTAATTATTTATTCAAGAGATGAATTTAAGCAATTTCAGATGTTGGATAGATTTAAGGAATATAAAGAAAATCTTCGTTTTTTTATAGGAGATGTGAGGGATAAAGATAGATTATTACGGGCTTTTGAAGGAGTGGACTATGTGATACATGCTGCGGCATTAAAACAGGTTCCTGCCTGCGAATATAACCCTATAGAAGCAATAAAGACAAATATCAGTGGCGCCATGAATATTATAGATGCAGCATTGGAGCGTGGGGTCAAACGTGTGATTGCGCTTTCTACAGATAAAGCAGTAAATCCGATTAATCTTTATGGTGGTACAAAACTGGTATCTGATAAATTATTTATTGCAGCTAATGCATACTCTGGAATAAAGGATGTACGATTTTCTATTGTGCGGTATGGGAATGTGGCTGGAAGCAGGGGATCGGTAATTCCTTTTTTTAGAGATATAATTGCAAAGGGTGAAAAAGCACTTCCTATTACTGATTATAGAATGACAAGATTTTGGATTAGCCTAAAGGAAGGCGTTCAGTTGGTAATAAAGGCATTGGCAGAAGCAAACGGTGGAGAAACATTTATTTCAAAAATTCCATCTTTTAAAATAACAGATTTAGCAAAAGCGATGCTTCCCGAATGTGAGATGGTGGAAGTTGGAATTCGCGAAGGAGAAAAGCTTCATGAGGTAATGGTGACACAAGAGGATTCTATGTTTACATATGAATATGAAAAGCATTTTATCATATATCCTCATTTTGAATGGTGGGATAAAAGTGCGGTTTTGCCCGGAGGAAAGCCTGTTGAACAAGGGTTTGAATATAGCTCTGGAAATAATATAGAATGGCTTAGTATAGAAGATATTAAAGAAAAGCTAATAAATTATTAGATTGAGGAGAGGAGCATGTGAAATTTTGTATTTCACAATCCTAATTTGTATGCACGCGAAAGCGGGAAGATGGGAGTTAATATGAAATATTGTAAAAGATGCCTTCAGCCGGATACTAGACCGGGCATTATTTTTGATGATAGACAGATTTGTTATGCTTGTCTTTATGAGGAAGAGAAAAAGAAAATTGATTGGAAAAAACGTGAAGAGGAATTGCAGATAATCGTCGGTGAGGCGAAAATGCAAGCAAAAAAGAATGGTATTTTATACGATTGCGTTATAGGGGTTAGTGGTGGAAAGGATAGTACATTTCAGGCTGTGTATGCAAAAGAAAAACTGGGATTACATCCATTGCTTGTAAACTGTGTGCCAGATGAGATTACAGAGATTGGAAATCATAATATCAATAATCTTTCAAAATTGGGATTTGATATAATAAGAATAAATCCTGATCCCAATATTGCGAAACATCTAGCAAGAAGGAGTTTTTATGAATATGGAAATATTGTAAAGGCTTCTGAATATTGTCTTTGGGCATCTTCCTATATTATAGCGGATAAATTTAATATTCCTTTGATTATTCAAGGAGAAAATGCTGCATTGACTTTAGGTGCTGCTGCAAGTCAGAATACATCAGGTGATGCTTTTTCTGTTGTTGATTTAAATACGTTAAATGGTTGCAATGCGAGTGATTGGGTGGATTCCACAGTAGAAGAAAAGGAGCTATTTTTCTATCAGTTCCCTGATATAAATGTACTGAAAGAAAAAGGAATCCGAGCTATTTTTTTACAATATTATACAAAAGAATGGTCTCAGGTTGGAAATGCGGACTTTTCTATAGCACGAGGACTATGGGGAAGATGTACAGAGGATTTGCATGATATAGGTCGTTATAGAAGATTTACTGCACTTGACAGTGATTTGCAGATTGTGAATCAAATGATAAAATATCTAAAATTTGGATTTGGATTTGCAACAGACGAGGCATGTTATGATATTAGAGAAGGCAGACTTTCAAGAGAGGATGCCATCTGGCTCATAAAGGAGTATGATGGCAGATGTGGAGAACAGTATATACAAATGGCATGTGATTATTTGGATATTTCTAAAGAAGAGTTTTGGCATGTTTTGGATGGATATGTAAATACAAATTTATTTGAAAAAGATGAAAAAGGATGGTGGAGACCAAAATTTGAGGTTGGAGTCGATTTTGGCGAGTAGAGGATAATTTATGAGTAAAAGTGTTGCGATTATAACGGCACGTGGTGGAAGTAAAAGAATACCTAAAAAAAATATAAAGGATTTTTGTGGTAAGCCTATTATTGCATACTCAATAGAAGCTGCGATACAGTCAAAGATTTTTGATGAGGTAATGGTATCTACCGATTCTGAGGAAATTGCAAGTCTAGCGAGATATTATGGTGCAGTTGTGCCTTTTATGAGAAGTCAGGAAACGGCAAATGATTTTGCGACGACAAGTGATGTATTGTTGGAAGTGATTGGGCAATATGAAAAAAGTAATATATATTTTGATTATGGATGTTGTATTTATCCGACAGCTCCTTTTGTAACAAAAGAAAAACTTCAAAATGCAAAAAAAATAATTGAAGATACCAACGTAAATACAGTGATTCCAATGGTTGCATTTTCCTATCCGCCTCAGCGTGGAATAATTATAAGGGGAGAAAAAGCAGAATTAAAATATCCAGAGTATATTGATACACGATCTCAGGATTTGGAAAAAATATATCATGATTGTGGGCAATTTTATTTTTTTAAAGTGGAGAAATTGAAAAAGGAAAAAAAGCTGATGTCTAAGGAATTTGTACCCTACATAGTTTCAGAGCTTGAGGTACAAGATATTGATACATTAAGTGATTGGAAATTGGCTGAGTTAAAATATGAGTTAATGAAGGAGAGAGAACATGAAGTATAAAACAGAGTAGGAAAATCCAATACCTGTTATGATTAGTTATCGCGGAAATGAAGATAGACTTTTTAAAAGGAATTTTGCAGGAGAAGTTATGGATAAATCCCCAGTTTTTAGTTTTGTCAATTATAGGTTTCCATATAGCAGATAGAAAATTTTCTTGCAGAATGATACAACGTGGTTTTTACTGGAGAAAAATAATATGAATTTATATAAAAAGCTAGAACAGTCTGTATATATTATAGCAGAAATGTCAGCAAACCATTCTGGAAGTCTGGAAAGGGCTAAGGAGATTATTTATGCGGCTAAGGAAGCAGGAGCAGACTGTGTTAAGATACAGACTTATACGCCAGATACCTTGACTATTAATTGTGATAATCCCTATTTCCATATTGATAATGGAACGTGGGCTGGTGAAAATTTGTATCATTTGTATAAAAAGGCATATACGCCATGGGAATGGCAGGCGGAATTAAAACAAGAGGCGGATAAGATTGGAATTGATTTTTTTTCCACTCCTTTTGATAAAACCTCTGTTGATTTTTTAGAAGACATCGGGGTACAGATGTATAAGATTGCTTCCTTTGAGCTGGTAGACATTCCTCTGTTAGAGTATGTGGCAGCAAAGGAAAAACCTATGATTATGTCTACTGGTATGGCATCCTTGGATGAAATTGAAGATGCCGTGCAGGCTGTACGTGGAAAGGATAACAATCAATTTGTTTTATTGCGATGTGCCAGTGCATATCCAGCGATTACAGAGGAAATGAATCTGCGAACTATGACAGATATGAGAGATGTTTTTCAGGTTCCTGTTGGGTTGTCGGATCATTCTATGGGATCGGTTGCTGCTGTTACGGCTGTGGCAATGGGAGCAAGAGTGATAGAAAAGCATTTTTGTATTTCAAGAGAGATAGAGAACCCGGATGCTTCTTTTTCTATGAATCCCACTGAGTTTAAAAGTATGGTGACAGATATTAGAATGGCAGAAAAGGCGATAGGAAGAATTTATTATGGGCCATCCAAGCAGGAAGAAAACAGCATCGTGTTTCGTCGTTCCATATTTTGTGTAAAGGATATTAAAAAAGGAGAAATGCTGACGGAAGAAAATGTGAAAATTATTCGTCCGGGATATGGGATAAAACCGAAATGGTATCCTGAACTATTGGGTAAAATAGCATTGATGGATATAGAGAGAGGAACACCACTGGCATTTTCTATGGTATCTGGAGAGTATGGAAAAACAGGAGAGGAGTAAAGCTCTATGAAGGCTTTATTGAGAAAAGCATCCAAAGATGATATGGATTTGTTATATCAATGGGTGAATGATGAGATGGTTCGTGCGAATTCCTTTTCGACAGCTTGGATTTCTTATGAGGAGCATAAAAAGTGGTATCAGGAATTGCTGGCGGATGATTGTCGTCAGCAGTATATTTATGTATATGATCAAGAGGAAATTGGACAGATTCGACTGACAATAGATGGAGAAACGGCAGAGATAGGATATAGTATCCAAAAAGATAAGCGCTGTATGGGACATGGAAAAATAGTATTGAGGCTATTGATAGAACAGGTGAAAAAGGATTATCCAAAGATTAAAAAGTTGGTAGCTAAGGTGAAGCCAGAAAATGTTGCTTCACAAAAAGTATTTATGGATTTAGGGTTTGAGGAGACTGCAAAAAAATTTGAATTATTGATGGATGATTTTCATACAGAGAATATAGAGTC
>CAMWWW010000054.1 GCA_947178015.1 uncultured Clostridia bacterium | reverse complement strand
TCGCCGTACTGTCCGTGCCCACCGGACTGTTTCTTATGTCTTCCCTGAACCTTTACCTTTTTGCGGATTGTCTCGCGGAACGCCACCTTCGGCTCTGACAGCTCAACCTCCACTTTATAACGGTTTAACAGCATGCTGACCGCTACCTCAAGCTGCTGATCTCCAATGCCGTACAAAAGTGTCTGCCTGTTCTCGGTATCATTCACTGCTTTCAGCGTCAAATCCTCGTCCATCAGCTTTGCCAGCGCGCCGGAAATCTTGTCCTCATCTCCCTTATTTTTCGCCTTGTAGCGCATATAATTATAAGGAATCGATATCTCTGGTTTTCCATAGGTGACAGGCTTTGCCTTTGTGGAAAGCGTATCTCCTGTCACGGAATTTGACAATTTCGCAACTGCACCGATATCGCCCGCATGAAGCTCCTTCACCTCGATCGGCGTCTTGCCCTGCATCACATATACCTTTGTGATTTTCTCTTCGGTATCTTTATCATAATTAAAGATCATGGAATCTGGCTTAAGCACGCCAGAACATACTTTAATCAAAGAGTACCGGCCAATAAATGGATCGGCGATCGTCTTAAAGATCTTGGCCGAAAATGACTTATCCTCCTTATAATCTGCCTGAAAGATCCCGTTTGTGCGAAGCTCAAGCCCTGCCACGGTTCTCTCTGCCGGAGAGGGAAGATAGTGCACAATACCTTGCAGCAGCATCCTCGCGCCGACCCCTGTCAAGCCAGAGCCAATCAGAACTGGAACCATACCGCCATCCCTGACATGAGAACGAATGGCGCCCAGAATCTCATCCGCGGTAAATATCTCTTCGCCGTCCTCTCCTGTCGCCTCAAAATACCGCTCCATATAATCTTCGCTGGTATCTGCAACCGCCTCAATCAGCACATCCCTCGCCTTTTTCAGATTCTCCATGGAATAATCTGGTATCGGGAAATCTTCATACTTCGTAATATCAATAAAACGCCTGCCCTCCATCTTTACCACATTGACAAAGCCGACGAATTTCTCATTCTCGCGGATGGGAAGATGGAACGGCGCAATCTTCTTGCCAAATTTCTCTGTCATATCTGCAAGCGCCTGACGGAAACTTGCATGATCCAGATCCATATCTGTCACAAATACCATTCTCGGAATATTATACTTTTCACACAGCTCCCACGCCTTAATGGTTCCCACTTCCACGCCATTCTTGCCGGACACCACAATCACCGCCGCATCTGCCACGCTGACCGCTTCCTCCACTTCGCCCACAAAATCAAAATATCCCGGCGTATCCAAAACATTAATCTTTGTATTCTCCCACTCCATAGGAATCACGGAAGTATGTATGGAAAATAATCTCTTTATCTCCTCTTTATCATAGTCGCTGACCGTATTGCCGTCCTCCACTCTTCCCTGACGGTTTACCAGACCAGAAACATATGCCATCGCCTCGACAAGCGTCGTCTTGCCGCAGCCTCCATGCCCCAGAAATACTACATTGCGCACCTTGCTAGTTGTATACACATTCATGCTCGCATCCTCCAATACCTTGTTATTCGTGTGCTTGACATATTCCCCTTCCCCAATTACCTCGCAGGAAAGCACCATGTTTTTATTTTACTAAATTTTTCGCCAATTTTCAATATGTTTTCGGAATATTTAAAACACTTAAAGAAGGCTTAATCTCTATGCATAGGTTTGACAAATATTCGCTTCTGCGGTACAATTCTCTATATTCTTTTTGAAAGGAGCTTCCCATGAACGAGGTGACAATAGGCTTTCTTGGGCTTGGTTTAATTGGCGGTTCTATCGCCAAGGGAATCAGGCGGCATCACAAAAATTATACATTAATTGGCTACAATCACAATTATTCTACTGCGCAGGCAGCACTTCAAGAGGGGGTTCTCGACTTCGCCGTCAAGGAAGTAGACGCCTCATTCTCCAACTGTGATATTATCTATCTGTGTATGCCTGTCTCATACAATGTAGAATATCTGGAAAAAATTAAGCCTTATCTGAAATCCTCCTGTATTTTAACCGATGTGGGAAGCGTGAAGGGCAATATCCACAAAGCAGTCAAAGAGCTGGGTCTAACGAAATATTTTATAGGCGGTCATCCCATGGCTGGCTCTGAGAAAACAGGTTACGCAAACTCTACCGATCATCTTCTGGAAAATGCCTGTTATCCATTGACTCCCTGTGAGGACACAAATCCCGATGCGCTGCAGTTTCTCAAGGATCTCACTGCATCCTTGGGTGCGCTGCCTTTTGTCCTATCGGAGCAGGAGCACGATTATGCCGTGGCTGCCATCAGCCACCTGCCTCATCTGCTTGCCTCTGGACTGGTAAACCTAATCCGCCTTGTGGATTCCAAAGAACAGCTTATGAAAACAATCGCGGCTGGAGGATTTAAGGACATCACGCGCATTGCCTCTGCATCACCAGTTATGTGGCAGCAGATCTGTCTCACAAATCGAGAGAATATTGTGAAGATTATGGATCAATATCTCACCTATCTCACAGAGATTCGAGATGCTGTTCTTGCGAAAGACGCCGATTATCTTCATCATTTTTTTGAACTTGGCAGGGAATACCGAAATTCCATCCCCGCTGCTCCCTCTGGTCCGGTAACAAAGGTATATGATCTTTATTGTGATCTGATTGATGAGCCGGGAAGTCTAGCCAAAGCCGCCGTACTATTAGCGGACGCCGGCGTCAGCATCAAAAATATTGGCATCACACATATACGGGAATATCAGGAGGATGTACTGCGAATTGAATTTTATACCCAAGAAGACGCCATCCTTGCCGCAACCGTACTAAAAGAACACGCCTATCAGGTCACGCAACCGTAGGATGTTTTTTGAAAGGATATCAACTATGACTATGCATGCATGTTCTGCCTATGAAGTATCTTCCCTACCCGGACCCATTTCGCTTTCTTTATCTGTTCCGGGCTCGAAAAGCATTACAAACCGCGCACTCCTTCTGTCTGCACTTGCCAACGGCACCAGCACTTTATCTGGGACCTTGTTCTCAGAAGATTCCAGATATTTTCTCTCTTGCCTACAAGAGCTTGGCTTCCCTGTGGAGATCTGCGAGGACAAGAAACAGGTCACTGTCACAGGCTTTGGCGGGCGCATCCCGAAAAAAGAAGCTTCCATCAATGTGGGCAGCGCTGGGACAGCCGCGCGCTTTTTAACCGCTATGCTTGGGTTATCCGATGGTGTCTACCACTTAGATGCCTCTGCGCAGATGCGCAGGCGCCCCATGAAGCCGCTTTTGGACTCGCTGATCTCGCTCGGCGTTCATGTAGACTATGAAGGTGTTGAGGGATTTTTCCCCTTTACCATCACAGGGTCCTCCCACACAAATCATACCATCGAAGTAGATATTGGATGCAGCAGCCAATTTTTAAGCGCGCTTCTTATGTCTGCGCCCATAAAGCCGGAGGGATTGTCCATCACTTTAACTGGGATGACCCACGCACTTTCTTACGTGCATATCACCACTGAAATGATGGAACAATTTGGCTGTAAGGTATCTTCCCCAAAAGAAGGCGTCTATCAAATACCCGCCGGGTCATGCTATCAGCCACAACACTACCAGATTGAGCCAGATCTGTCAGCCGCATGTTATTTTTATGCGATGGCACCTCTGCTTGGGGGAAATGTGTGCGTCAATCACGTACATTTTCATTCCATGCAGGGTGACATCCAGTTTATCAGACTTTTAGAAAAGCTTGGATGCACCTGCACAGATGCTGCTGAGGGCATCACGGTAAGCTGTGCGAAGCCCCGCTCCTATTCGGGAATGGAAGTAGATCTGTCAGGCTTCTCAGATCAGACGATGACACTTGCAGCACTTGCTCCATTTGCCTCTTCTCCTGTAACCATAAAAAACATCGCTCATATACGTCTTCAGGAGAGCGATCGCATCCACGCAATTATTACGGAGCTTACACGTATGGGAATCCACTGTCGGGAACTTCCTGATGGCATCTATATTGAACCCGGCATACCCTCAGCAGCATCGATTGAAACCTATGAAGATCATCGTATGGCAATGTCCTTTGCTTTAATTGGACTTGTCGTTCCCGGCGTGAAAATTCTTAATCCAAGCTGCTGCAAAAAGACTTTTGAGGCATATTTTGAAATACTGGACCAAATTACTGGTCGCATTAAGTCGAATTAATCACTATTTTGTCGAGACTGCATGTTTCTTTTGACAAAAAATGACATTTTGTCGAAATGTTTTTATATCCTAACTTAATGGAGGTGTCTATGGAACTTTTAAAAGGTGCGGATGTAGTATCTGCCCTTAACGCAGAATTAAAGGCTGTGCTGGTCGTTTCTTCTTACATCCCGCAATTAGCGATTATCCGCGTCGGTGAAAAACCAGATGATCTATCCTATGAGCGAGGTGCCATCAAGCGTATGAACACCATCGGGCTTCGATGTCGCTCTTATGTTTTTGAGGAATCTATCTCCAACCAAGCTTTTATAAAGAAATTTCAAGAAATCAATGCCGATCCAGAGATAGACGGGATTCTTCTGCTTCGCCCGCTTCCCATGCACATCGATGAAGCCGCGATTGAGCAGCTCATCGATCCTTCTAAGGATGTGGACGGCATCAGCCCCTATAATATGGCAAAATTATTTGCCGGAGATGAGACAGGCTTTGCTCCTTGTACTGCGGAAGCCGTTCTCGAGATGCTTGATTACGCACATATCTCTCTTGCAGGGAAACGTGTCACGATAGTTGGCAGAAGCCTTGTGGTGGGAAAGCCCCTTGCTATGCTCTGCATAAAACGCAACGCTACCGTAACCATCTGCCACACAAAAACGGTAAATATTGCCGATACCTGCAGACAGGCAGAGATACTCATCGCCTGTGCCGGGCGCGCTCGGATGCTTGATGCCTCCTATACGGGAGAGCAGGCGATTGTGATCGACGTCGGCATCAATATGGATCAAGAGAACAAACTCTGCGGCGATGTCGATCTGGATGCCATCCGGCAGACCGCAGCTCTGGCCACTCCTGTGCCGGGCGGCGTCGGCACTGTCACCACCTCTGTGCTTGCAAAGCATGTAATACAGGCAGCAAAAAGGATGGGGAAATAACCCCATCCTGAATTGCCTATTGGATAAAGTCAAGCGGATCAATCGGTGTCTCGCCATTCATCAGTTTCAGATATAAATGACTGCCCTCATTGACATAATATTTGCTTGGCTCACTGATATAACCAATAATATCGCCTGCCTTTACTTCCTCGCCCATCGACACTTCCAAAGCCTTGAGCTGTCCATATTGCAGAGAATAATCATTTCCCAGAGCCATGGTAATATAATCTCCAATCTCCTCATTGGAAGAGATCTGTGTCACCACACCATCTGCGGCTGCAAGCACTGGAGTATTTACCTCTCCTTGGATTAAGATCGCTGGGTTATACTTGTACTGTTGCAGGGTATTAAAATATACCGTCGCATCCATGCTAAAATCCAGAATCACATTTCCCTGCACTGGCCATGCAAGCTTGGAATCCTCATAGAAGGAAAGCTGCATCGGCGTCACATCCACCGCCTCGGCAGGATCTTCTTCCGGCTCCGGCTCAATCTCTGCCATATTCTCCCAGTCTGGCTCATCTGTAGCATCCATCAGATTGGTTATATCTGATATGGAAGCGGTCTCATCCTCCGCCAGCACGGCATCGCCGGGATATGTCTCATCCTCCATGGCTACTTGCTGGGATTCTTCTTCCTGTATGGTAGTTTCCTTCTCCACCTGTTGTCTTGTCTCTTTCTCTGCCTGTGTCGTTGTCTCCTTCTCCATCTCAGCTAAGAGCTTTGGATTCGTGTCCTTATTGTCCTTTGCCATATTAACTGCGACTATGCCTGCGACTGCGAAGATTGACATAAGCAGTAATATTAAAAATGCTTTTTCCTTAATAAATGTAGAAAATTTATTTCTTTTCACCTTCAATCACCTCGATAATAGTCTTACCGAAGTTTCTCTCATTATTCACCGGAAACAGTAATATTTGAATAATAATATGCCAAAATCTCCCGGTAACTTTTTCCTTCCGACGCCATGCGGTTTGCCCCATATAAGCTTAGCCCAAGCCCATGTCCAATCCCCTTTGTCAGAATCCGTATCCTTCCCTCATAAGCCTCAAAACTAAAGGCCGGCGACTTAAGCCCAAACGCCTCCTGTACTTTGGAGGCTGGAATTCGAACCCCATTCCACACCACAGCCTGTTTATATTCCCCTTCTCGCCCTTCCACAACAAGTCGCTCCATAAATTCCTCCGCGGACGCCTCCTCCATAAGCAGCGCCTCCTCCGAACCAGACGCTTTAAAAAGTCCCGCATAAAATTCCTCCGCGGATAGAATCAGCAAGGACAAAAAACTCTCCGCCTGAATGTCCCAGCTACTATCCACGCTGGACAGATATGCACACCCCTTCAAGCTATTTGTCATACCTGCGCTGACCTGATGAAAATAAGGTTCAATCAACTCTCCCTCGCAGCGCAGCACCTCCCCTTTTGTCTGGCGGACTGCCGTCTGATAACGAGAATAGGTATAAGAAAAATCCTCTCCAAACATAACCTCAAGCTCCTCCATCCGATACCGCGGCAAAGAAAGCTGTTCCTCCTCTATCTCCCGTTCATCTCCCATCCGCATCCGCACAAAAGTCCGAAAAAGAACCGCCATTGCCTTAAATGCTTCATCCTCATATGAGACTGGCATATAATAAGCGACCGCTCCCGTCAAGTACTCCTCAATCGGCATTTTTTCTTGTCCAGATATAATATAATATTCATCCGAATCACCGCCTCGCTCGGTAACTGCCCCTTCCTCATTCATAATGCGCGTGATACAGGCAGGAAGAAGGATCACAACAAGCAGGAAAAAAAGATTCCGATACAGCCTTTTGCTCATAACTCCTCCTTCCTAGTTCATTCCTCACCACTTAATGTTTTATGAAGCATAACTGCCAGCGGCTCCATCGCATTTTTCACCTCCTGAAGCGTGTTGGTCTGCGCTCCTGCCTCCACCAACAAAGATCTCGGTCTAAAATGCATATTATAACGGTATGCATTGATCATAATGCGCCTGCAAAAGCCCGGATAATACGCCTCTCCCTTAAGCTGCAACATCAGACTAAATGCTAAATTATCTTGTATGTACGGATTATAAAGATAAGAAATGGCACCTTGCAGTGTTGTTTTACTAATTCCATTCACAAACATAATCTGTGCCGTCGGCTTGCCATTTACCTCTGTCACAAGATGCACTCCCTCATTCACACCATCCCGATGCAAATCAATAATAATCTCTATCGAAGGATACTGTGCCAATATCGCTTCAATTCCGTCCGCCGCATAGTTATATGCCTCATTTCTATCAATTACGCCCTCCATCATATCGTAGGGTGTTATATCATGATAAACCGAATAGCCATACTGTTCTCTTAAAATAGAAGCCAGATACTCTCCCACACCCACAATCGTATCTTCCACCACCCCCGGCCTAGAATCCGCAAAGGCCTCACTGTAATGTGAGTGATAGATTAGAATCTGTGGATTGGCGCTGTCAATCGCCAGAGTCATATCTTTCTCCAAAAGCTCTTTGGCATTAAGCTCACTGCTGGTGATTGTCGTGATCTGGCTGACTACATAGAAATTCCGAATTAAAAAATCATAATCACATAGCTTGGCAAGTGGATAGACATTTCCCAGAACCGACGGTGAAAACACATCCTGCGCCACAGCCGTCTCATCCTGAACAGGCTCCGCCGTCTCCACTGGAATCGATGGATCTTCTGTTTCTGCCGCAAGCGACTCTGTATTCTCCTCTTCTTCTGTATGCTCCTGATCTCCACCTTGCGTCGGTACCTCCAGATCCGTCTCCACTCTCTCCACATAATATGGGTCCTGCGACCCAGAAGACGATGTATTCTTTTTTCCCGCATATTCCCACGCTGGAACCACACCCCGCACAAGCCGCACCAGATATTCCACTAATGTCTCTGGTCCCTCTTCCTTCATAATATAAGCAGAAGCCGGAGCTGTCGTCTGAAAAACAGCTCCGGTAACAGAACGAGTCAGCGTCTTCCACCATGAAGCCTCCATGCCGAAAAATCCGCCCGCAACAATTCTTATGCCTGCAAATAGAATGAAAGCCCACGCTAGTCCATATATTCCTTTTTTCAGCCACCGCGTCTTTCCCATTTTCTTTCACGCACACCTTTCTTATGCAGGACAGGCAGAGCTATTGTCCTGTCACTAATATATTCCCCTTTCCTCTGATTCATTACTCTCCCTCAGAAAAAGCTAGATTAATCGCTTCAGAAATCGTATAGCTGATACGCTTTACGGTCTCGTCCACATCTTTCGGTGTGACAAAAAGATTTTTCAGTCTCTCATCCAATAAGCTGTAAATCAGCTTTCTCTTCTCCGCCTCCTCCATGGTGACAAGAAGCTGCTCCATCGCATCTCCTGCAATTGTCGCCGCGTCCACTACAGTGGGGACCCCAATGGCAAGCACGGGCACGCCAAGACTCTCCTCTGTAAGCCCGTGCCTGTGGTTTCCCACCCCTGAGCCGGGATGAATTCCTGTATCCGCTATCTGAATCGTGGTGTTCAGCCTCTTCGTACTTCTCGCCGCCAGCGCATCTACTGCAATCACCACAGTAGGTTTTGTCTCCTTCACAATTCCCCTGACAATCTCCGCAGTCTCCATCCCTGTCTGCGCCATCACTCCCGGCACAATCGCGCTGATCAGAGGACCTTCCTTTTTTAGATGTCTATTAATACAAAGATTATCCGCAACCATGGGCCCCAACGCATCAGGCGTCACATCCTTATTGCCCAGCCCCACCACCAAAAGGGAATGGTCTTTCCCATGTTCCATTCCCTTGACAAGGCGCCGGATCTGCCTAGACAGCTCGTCAGAGATCTCTTTGTGATAATCCTCGTCCGCATACAAAAGCTCCGAAGACTCAAGTGTAATATAAGTACCTTTAGGCTTGCCAACCACATGCTCCGCCTCCTTTGTCGTAATTCGGACACAGGTAATGCGAAGATTCTCCGCCTGCTTATATTCCTCCTCCATCAAAATACCACTGTCTGCCTCAGCCGTTCCTTTCAGGCTCTCGCTTGCCTCCAAGGCAAGATCCGTTCTGCTTTCATAGCTAGTCATCTGATTCATAATTTCCCTCTCTTCCACTCCATATTACGTAGCTTTATGTGTTACATTTTCTTCAAAAAACAGGAAATTATGTATTGACAAATCTTTTCCTTCTATACTATAATACTTAGGTGTGTGAACATTAGGACGTCCGTGTCCGGCTCTAATGCGAAACATCAAAAAATAAAATATCATTGGAGGTGTACGGATTGGCTAACATCAAATCTGCTAAAAAGAGAATTTTAGTAATTGATAAGAAGACTGCTAGAAATAAAGCGATCAAGTCTAAGGTTAAGACTTATATCAAGAAGGTTGAAGCTGCTATTGCTGCCGGTGACAAGGCTGCTGCACAGGCTGCACTGAACGCTGCTTCTTCTGAGATCAGCAAGGCTGCTTCTAAGGGAGTCTATCATAAGAATACGGCTGCAAGAAAGATTTCCCGTCTGGCGCTCGCTGTGAATAAAATTGCTTAATTTCAGAACATATAGATAATATATAGATAAAAATTGCGAGGGAGAGAGCGTTCTCCTTTCGCTTGCAAAAAATAATCCATGGAGCTTGACCCACTCCATGGATTTTATTGTGTACAAACGTGCAGAAAAAATAGCGGCTCAAACAACCTCTATATAATGAAAGGACTGAAATATCTTCTCCGCAATCCCTTGATAATGATGTGAGCAGGAGAAATTGATAAATCCCATCAGTACTCTCTCATCCAAAAGGCAGAAGAACAATTTATGATAGACCTCATCTGTCGGCGTATGTGTGATCAAATCTAAACTGAATATGGTATGTGTGCCAATCTTTGCCTCTTTCTCTGCTAATATCTTAATTCTTGAGCCTGTCTGCTCTAACATCATGCGCACAATCTTAAGAAATTCACCCATTGATTCTTCTGGAATCTCATGATCTGTGTAACGAAAACCGACGAACAGATCTAGATAATCATTCCCCAATACCAGCTTGGGCATATTTGCAAGGGGATAGATCTCTTCTATTGCCTTGGGCGGCAGCTCTTCAAAATCCTTCGGGAGCCACATGGCAACTCTGCCGTTAAAAAGCTCTCTCTCTGCAAATGAAACGGGAACCTTATTCATAAGAATTGTTCCCTCAAAAATAGATGTATGTTCCTGCATTATCTCTCCCCCATTTCTATCTCTAATATTACTATATTTTTAAATATTTTACCAGTGCAGAATATTACCATTTTATATCACTTTTTATTCATACTTTCATTATACAGCGATAGCGTATTTTTTAAATGGAAATTTTTGGAAATCTAGTAGTTTTACGAGATGGATGTATGCTCATTTTCGAGAAAGGTTCGCATAGCCAGCGCAGCTATCTTTATTGATATTTCTAGACACGCTGTTATTTTACATATCCATATAGTATACGTCCTTGTTTCGATACATTGATTTTTTTGTTCTTATTTTTTATACAACACCACTTTACAACTTTTTCATTCATCTATTTGTTTCAAATATAACTGTTTCAAGGCTTTTATATGGATTCTTCATTTTATATGAGTTTTGATGATTTGCACCAAATTGACATAAAATATCCATCTCTATCTGGTTCTGGTACAC
>CAMWWW010000053.1 GCA_947178015.1 uncultured Clostridia bacterium | reverse complement strand
TAAATTAACTCAGGCAGATTTCTACTTTATAAGCTTCCATTAATAATGTTAGTATAAAAACATTCCACAAACTTAGTGTTTGGTTATATTTTTACCAATAAAAAATGGCCATATACTTAATAAAAATCTACCTGAGCAAACTATTTATAACAATCTTTTTTAATTACATTTATCTCAAGAATGATGATGACCTTATAAAATATATAATAAAGTATAGTATTATTTTTCCATCAATATAATACTATTTTATTCATAAATAACAGAACCTGTTACTTTTACAGGTGTATCACTATCATTATCTATATATATACGATAATTTCCTGATTTTTCAACCGTAAATATTTGATAAATTGATTCTGAACCTCTAACGTATAGCATTGATCCATCTGGTTTAATAATACCTGCTTTGATCGATACATCATCAGGATTAACAGATACAGTTAAAGTAATTTTACCACCCTCACTCACCTTAAAGTATTTAGAATATCCTAATTTACCTGCGGGAACATCATTTTCAAACATAAATCCATTGCTTCTCTGTTCCATACTCGGCAACTCTATCATATTCTCTTCATCTATAACAAAGGTTCCATCAAATTCTACACCATCAGCTTCTGTAACATCATTCTCCTCAGCTACAACATCACTTTGAACTAATTGCGTTTCTGCTTTTGTTGCATTATAGATAGATGCATGTGCATATTCTATACCCACTCCTGCTGCCACTGATGTAGTCGTTGACAATGATATAAACGCCGCCATTGTCAATATTCCACCTAACAACTTAAAATCTTTTTCTCGCTTATAATTCTTTATCATATCTACCCTCTCCGATACTCCTTCAATTTTCGCTAAGTATGTAGCGGTGTCAGGTATATCTTCATCGTCATCATCCGCTTTTATTCTTTTCGCCACATACCTAAAGTATTCTTTAAAAGTTACATTACACTCCGTATCATAACGCACATATAAATCGCAAGCTGTCTCTCCCCATTCATCCAGCGAATGTAAAAACCCTCTAACAACTGGATTAAACCAATGGATTACCTGAAGAATAGAAACAAATGCTTTCACTCCAACTATATATTGTTTAATATGTACCATCTCATGATAAAGAATTACTTCCTGTTCCTTGTCTTCAAAATCCTCAACAGGAAGATAGATTTTCTTTTGAAAAACACCTGCCACAATAGGCGAGCTCACGCCATAGCCTCGATACACGCTGATATTTTGACGCAATCCAAGCTCTCTCGCTATCTTTTCTTTCATCGCTATCACTTCCGGCTCAGCCGGAAAGATACTGATAAGGTGTTTATTCACTTTCATATTATCACGTGCCAAATAGATGGTAAAAATTACCATTCCAATAGCCCACACAGCCACAATAGGAGTCCTCGAATACTGGATGGAAGGTGTCCATAAAAATAAGGACTCAAAGCTTAAATTCTGCTTATTAAAATTAAGAAGCAGCTTGATAACCAAGTAAAAAACAGGTATCAGATAAAAGCCTACTGTCACCAGAAGCATTGGATAGATACATTTTAGCTTATTTCTCTCTTGCAGCTTGCACGCCAGCTTTTTCCATATCAGATAGGATACGGTTCCTGCCAGCGTAGAAAATAACATGACATAACAAATTTCATTCATCCAATCCTTCAATGGTATTCTTTAACTCCTCAAGCTCTGCTTTGGTAACTTTCTTTTCCTTGTAAAATGCTGTGAGGAACTGTCCTACAGATCCCCTGTTCCAGAAATTAACAAACTCCTCTGCCTGCTGAGCCTTATAATCATCCTCAGATATCAGAATCTCATATATTACTCTATGTCCTTCTCTTCTGGCTCTAATAAATCCCTTTTGTACTATCTTTGCCAAAAATGTTGATACGGTCTGATATTTCCACTCTTTGTGATATTGTGTGTTCACCATCTCAAAGATATCTGCCAGAGACATCTCTTTCTCTGAATCCCAGATACATTTCATAACTAATGTCTCTGATGCTGTTAATACTTCAAAGCGTCCGCCTGCCATCTTTACCTCCTATTAATTGGATTAGTAGTTTTGTTTTACACATCCTGATACAAAGTGATTTCTTATTTAGGATCGAAAAACTCATGTCCCTTGTTCCCCGATCCTAATGTATAGTGTATACTATATTTAAAAAAAAATCAAGAAATTCTTTGCCAAAATAAGCCAAAATGTCTTACTTTATATCTTTTTTCCTATTTTCAAAATATACAAATCTGTCGATTCCGTCTAAAATATCCTGAAAACACTCTCTTGGCGCAGCTTCAATATATTTTTTTAATATTTCTGCCTCGCTGTCGCCGTGATATCTTCCATAAAATATATCAAATAAATTATGCCCGCGGACAAAAATTCGGATATTTTCCATATTTTCTATCACATCATTTTTCGTGTTAATCCGCTTTCCAATTACGCGCTGCATCCGCTTTACACTGGTGAGCCGATATAGATAATCTTTAAATTTCTGAAAAAGAATCGTGTAGAATTCATCCTCGCTTTTCACTACGCCGATTTTAGCCATTACCTTTGGGTCGAGGAAATAATTTTCAAAAGAATAATATTTTAACACCAGCACATTCTTCGGTGTCACCCGCGGTATATATCCCTTATCCTCCGCTTCTCGATTACTGTAATAACTACAAAGCTGTTTTACCAGATACTCTGGCTTTTTACCGTCGCTGTCTCGTATCATTAAAAATTGATCCTTGAGATAAAGCTGGTTCATATATTTTAAATTTGCATAGGTCTTTATATTTGTACAGCTATTCGTCGTAATAATGGATACGCGCTGAAGCTTTCCGTCCTCATCGTAGATCTCTTTATAATATCTCTCCAATAACAGCGGCAGTCTGCTTCTGTCCTGCTTTCCTTCCACAATAAACACAAAACTTACATTCATCAGATCATTTGCCGCATAGCCCAGATCGTCCAAAATCTGATTGATCTCCACATCTTCTCGCGCGATTGTACAATAATCTTCATCCAGACAAACCTGCTTAATCTGCCCGCTGGAAAAATTGAAAATCATATTAGGCGAATGGGTGGAGAATATCACTTGATTTTTCTTAGACAGACGATACAATATCTCTCCTGCTGCTTTCTGAAGCTGAGGATGAAGATAGATCTCAGGTGCTTCAATCATGATAATACTTGGAAGAGAACTCTCTGCGCTAATGTAAGCCTCAAGCAGCGATAAAATATAGAGGCTTCTGGTTCCTGCACCTGCCTCATGCATATTCTCATCTCTGTCTCTATCCAGATTATGAATCACAGTATCTATCTTAAATACCTGATCAAAACTAAAATTAAACTTATACTGAATATCTTGATTTTTACCGCTATTTCTGTGATAACAGCGATTCACATTCTCCGAAAAATCCTTCATATTCACATGATAAAGTTTATACTCCATCAAGCGCGCCGTCTCTATCACAGACAGATCCCCCGGTTTCTTTTGATTAATTTCCTTTATACATTGGAAGCAATCATTGCAGCGTTTTCCTTCATCAAGCATACAGCGCTCATCCTTCAAGCTCAACATCTGCTCCTTATCAATCTGAACATGAAGGAAATCCTTCTCCACCGCCTCCAGATTTCTGCTGCTGTCAATATAATAAATCTTAGGAAGAACCGACGCAATATAAGGATTATGCCGCTCAAAACCATCGCAGAAAAAGCAGGTCCCATTTTCGTACATCACCCACGTGAAAGTAAGTATCCCATCCTGAAAGGACGGAAGCTTTTCCTTAAAATCTCTCTCCCATTCCTCAAAGATCTTGTACCTGCTTACCTCAGCACGGTCGTGCAGTATTTGCAGATCTTCCTTCTTAAATTCCAGCCCCAGTCTTACCTCAACCGGTCTTCGCCTCTGGTTAAAATCCTTCTTTTCAACTTTATAATCCCCCACCACAGCACGAATTGCATCCAGAACCACCGTTTTTCCGGTATTATTCTTACCTACCAAAATACATGCATAATCCACCTCGTCCAACTGCAAATCCCGGATGGATCGAAAATTTCTTATTCGCAGGTTGCTGATCTTCATCTATACCCCTCCTGTTCTGCGCCTATTTTCGTTTTTTAACAGAAAAACCAAAACCACCCAACCTCTCTCCTAATACAAAGTATTCCCCGTGGGAATAAGACACCATCCCTGCATGATTTAGATGGAATTTTCCTCGCTCGTCAAGATATTCCTCGCTGATATTCACATTCACAATCTCCGCCAAAAACATATGATGCGACCCAAGCTCCTTCACCTCTGTCACCCGACATTCCATATTTACGGGACTTTCCAGAATTCCGGGCGCCTTTACCAGCTTGGATGCAAAGGGAGTCAGCTTCATCTGCTCAAATTTATCCACTTTCCTGCCAGATTCCACCCCACAATAATCTGCGGCGCGTGCCAGTGATTTTGTCACTAGATTTACTACAAACTCTCCTGTCTCCCTTATCATCGCATACGAATATCTCTCAGGGCGCACCGAGATGGAAAGCATGGGCGGATTGGAGCAGATTGTTCCCGCCCACGCCACTGTGATAATATTCGGTTTTTCCTTGTCTCTCTGACAACTCACCATAACGACAGGAACCGGATATAGCATATTTCCCGGCTTCCAGCTTTGCTTTGCCATACATTCCTCATTTCTGCGCTGCTTCGCATACTATATAAGCGCGCCGCTACATTCTATATCAAACAATTCGCTACTGTTGCATTGCTGCCATAATTGCTGGTATTAACTGCTTTTTTCTGGACACGATACCCGGAAGGATAAAGCTCTCCTTCTCCGGCAAACTGTTAAAGGCTGCTGTGATTAACTCACTTGCATTATTGCCCATAAAAATCAATTCTGTTGATTCTTTTACAATATCAGTGAGCATAAAGAATATCATCCCCACGCCATGACTCTGCCACGATTGTTCCATATAGGGAACCAGACGCTGCCGAATTCCGGCAAGCTCTGTGTCGCTCATGGAATTGATCTGTCCCACGCCAAAGGAAATATCATTGATGGAAAACTTTTTAAAATCTTGATAGAATATCTCTTCTGGAGATTTTGATGAAAGATTGCTCCCCGCCTTAAACATATCTCTGGCAAATTCCTCCACATTAAGCTGCGCGATGGACGCGAGCTTCTCCGCTGTATCTCTATCCTTCTGCGTGCAGGTCGGCGAGCGATACATCAATGTATCTGATACAATAGCGGCACAGAGTAGGGAGGCTGTCACCTTATCTACCGGCACCCCAGATTCCTGATACATTTCATAGATAATGGTTGCGGTACAGCCAAGAGGCTGATTTCTAAAAAATACTGGTGAGATCGTCTCTAAGCTTCCAATGCGATGGTGATCGATAATTTCCAAAATCTCCGCATTTTCAATGCCGTCCACCGCTTGGCTTTTTTCATTGTGATCGACCAGTATAATCTTCTTCCTTGTCATATTGAGGAGATTTCTTCTGGAGATCATGCCGATATAATCTCCCCTTTTATTTAAGATAGGAAAATCTCTGTGGCGCTTTTTCGCCATTACCTCCTTAATGGTTTCTATAAAATCATCCGTCTGAAATGTGATCAGAGAATCGGTCCGCATAAAATAGCTGATTGGCATACTTTGATTAATCAGGCGCGCCACCGTGTAGGTGTCATGAGGGGAGCTGATTATGGTACATCCATGCTCCTCCGCAAGCTTTTTTATGGTAAGCGAGATCGGTGCACCCTCGCACACCACAATGCAGGAGGAATTCATCTCAATCGCGCAAAGCTGGGATTCATAGCGATTTCCCAGTATCACCAGATCATTTTTCTCGATGTAGCTCTCCATTAAGTCTGGATTTGCCGCTGCTATCAACACCTTTCCCTCTGTAAAATATGCGTCTGGATCGCCTACCACTACACTTCCGTCCAGTGTCTCAACAATATTTTGATAGCTGGTCTTTGCCCTTGCAAGAATTCTGCTGTCGTAGACATCCATGTACGAGGTCGCTATGTCCCCGATGGTAATCAGCCCTTCCAGCTTCTTCTGCTTGGTGATGGGCAGCGTCACCACATTGTTGTCCTTCATCAGCGTCCATGCCTTCTTAAGAGAAATATCCTTAGATACTCCCACGGTCTCCCGTATCTCGATGTCCTTTACCTGTGTCCCCACATCTGCAATATATTCTGGCGCCTTCACGCCAAAGCGGTTTAACACATACTGTGTCTCCTCGTTTAATTGCCCGGCTCTTCTCGCCACATAATTTCCCTTTGTCAACAGCTTCTTCAGATTGGTATACGCAATCGCAGAGCATATAGAATCCGTATCAGGATTCTTGTGCCCAATCACAATGATCGGCGTTTTTCTATCTCCCATAATGAAGCTCCCCTCCTCCCTATTCCAGTTCAATCAGCCAAGACACATTTTGATTACGACTAATTGAACTGTAACGTCTATATTAAGATAATATGGTATTTTCCTTAAGTTTACAAGATTTTTTTGAAATTTTGTCATTCTTATGCTATACTCTAAATCAGCAAAACAACTAAATGCCGTATTTTGCGGCAGGATTGGAGGAAATGATGAGCGAAGATATCAAGATGGAATCTATGGAGGATTACAAGGAAGAGCTGGAGGCTTCTTTTAAGCAGATCCGCCGCGGCGGAGAAGACAAGGATGATCCAGAGCTTCTCGCATGGAACACTTTGCGCGAGTATATGGAACAAAAAACCGTTCTTCCTGTCAAGATCGGCGGCATTGTAAACAAAGGCGTTATTGTCTATGTGGAAGGAGTCCGTGGATTTATCCCCGCATCTAAGCTGGATGTCTCCTATGTGGAGGATACCGAGTCATGGCTGAACAAAACCGTTGACGCTGTAATTATCACGGCAGATGAGGAGGAGAAAAGACTTGTACTTTCCGCAAAGGAGCCTGCCATGGAAAAGCTGGCAAAGGAAAAGAAGGAAAAAGTCGCATCTATTACCGTCGGAAGTGTTGTCGAGGGCGTCGTAGAATCCATTAAGCCCTATGGTGCTTTCGTCGCGCTGGACAATGGTGTGTCAGGTTTAATTCACATCTCCCAGATTTCTGAAAAGAGAATTAAATCCCCCTCCGTCGTTCTTTCCGTGGGACAGAAAGTCAAGGCAAAAATTATCTCCACAGACAACGGCAAGATAAGCCTTAGCATGAAAGCTCTTCTCGATGTGGCAGAGGAAGCAAAAGAAGAGCTGGATTATGAGCTTCCTCGCTCGGAAGAAGTGGGAACCGGACTCGGCGCGCTTTTGAAAAATATTAAGCTTTAAACTGCTTTTCACACAAATTTTATAAACAATATGAATTGTTAATTTGACTATTGCTCTCACAAAGGCTAAGATTAAAGGTGAACCATAGATTCCATTTTTTAATCTTAGTTTAGAGGGTGATAGGATATGCAATATGAAGTGCTTTTTGTCAGTCAGACCGGAAATACAGAAAAGCTAGCTATGGCGATTTATGAAGCAATTCCAGACGGTGATAAGGAGATTCAGCGGCTTACCAAAGATATTCCACTTGATTTGGCAGAAACCTATTTTATTGGCTTCTGGACAAACCGCGGAACATGCAGCTTCGAAGTTCTTGATTATCTGTCGGAGCTTCATGGTAAAAATATCGCGCTATTTGGAACATGCGGCATGGGACACGATCCTGCCTATTATGAGAGAATAGAAAAACAGGTCAGCGCCTTTATTCCCGATGATAATCTGTATCTGGGCACTTTCCTGTGTCAAGGCAAGATGCCGATGCACATCCGCAATAAATATCAAGAGCTTTTAGAGCACGGCAATCATGACGGCCTTGCCAGACAGATGCTGCGTAACTTTGACGCTGCTCTGCTGCACCCAAATGAAGAGGACTATGCACTTGCGGGGAAGTTTGTGGAAGAAGCCATGCTCAAGATTGGCTCTTATACCTAACATGTGCTTGAGAAATATGAATTATTTTATGCGTAAAAGCAGCGCAGAAATGAGGCTTCTTATGAGAGAAAAATTACAACACTTTATGGTAGGGCGCTATGGCGCTGACCAGCTCGGACAGTTTTTGCTTATCGCTGCTATTGTAAGTATGGTATGTTCCATGCTGTTTCGCAGCTCTGTATGTAATTTATTTGCCATCTTACTTATCGTCCTCAGTTATTATCGGATGTTGTCCAAGAATCACAGCCGCCGCTATTCGGAAAATATGAAATATCTTAAATACTCTGGAAAAGTATCTCGCTTTTTCCGTTCCAAAAAACAGTATCTTTCCCAGCTTAAGACATACCATATTTATCGTTGTCCCTCATGCAAACAGAAAATACGGATTCCGCGGGGAAAAGGAAAAATTAGCATCTCCTGCCCCAAATGCAGAACCGAATTTATAAAAAAGAGCTAATCTGCCATGTTTGGATATATAACCATTCACAAGGATGAATTAAAAATCAAAGACTATAACCGATATCATGCTTACTACTGCGGCTTATGCCGAGAGCTCTCCAAGCGGCACGGAGAGCTTTCACGACTGACTCTAACCTATGATATGACCTTTCTGGTTATTCTTCTGACCGGACTGTACGAGCCTGTGACAACACAGGCACAGTTTCGCTGCCCACTTCATCCGGTAAAAAAGCTTCCCTGCCTTTCTAATGAATTTACACAATATGCAGCGGATATGGATGTTCTTCTCTCTTACTATAATCTAAAGGACGATTGGAGTGATGAAAAAAAGCTATCCTCTCTCGCCATGACCAAGGTATTAAAGAGCTCCTGCAAAAAGATCGCTGCGGAATATCCCACACAGGGTGCCGCCCTGTCACAGTATATGGAAAAGCTTCTGGCCTGTGAACAGGAACATATTAGGGATCTCGACACTGCTGCCGGCTACACAGGTGAAATGCTTGGGAAAATTTTCGCCGTAAAAGATGATGAATGGGCGAATGGTTTATATAAGCTAGGCTTTTATCTCGGTAAATTCATCTATCTGTGTGATGCTTGGGAAGATTTGCATAAAGACAAAAAAAGTGGGAATTATAATCCTCTTATCTATTATGAAGATACCCCCAACTTTGCTCAGATGGTAAAGGATATTCTGACCATGATGGCAGCCGAGTGCGCGAGGGAATTTGAGTGTCTGCCTGTGTTGACAGACGCCGATATTCTGCGCAATATCCTATACTCCGGTATATGGGCGCGGTATGAAGGGACAAAAATAAAACTACAGAACATGGAGGAGCATAGCAAAAAACAATGATTGCAGATCCTTATAAAGTGCTTGGCGTGTCCAGAGATGCCTCAAGCGATGATATAAAAAAACAATACCGGAAACTAAGCCGCATCTACCATCCCGACGCCAATGTAAACAACCCAGATCGGGATAAGGCAGAGGCAAAATTTAAAGAAATTCAACAAGCTTATACGCAGATTATGGATATGCGGGAGCGGGGCGGCACCTCCTCAGGTTCCTATCAGACGGGTGGCTTTGGCGGTTATCAGCAAAACACAAACGGACCGGTAGAGCTTCAGGCTGCCTTTAATTATATCCGCTCTGGATACTTCAAGGAAGCCCTTCATGTCTTATCTAATATGGAAGAAAGAACTGCCAGATGGTATTACTTAAGCGGAATCGCCAACGCCGGCGCCGGAAACAATATTCTAGCCCTCGATCACGCCAGACAGGCGGTGAGAATGGAGCCATCTAACCAAGAATATATCATATTTTTGCAGCAGCTTGAGTCAGGCGGACAATGGTACCGCCATATGGGAGAAGGTTATGGATACCCTATTATAAATTTTGGAGACTGCTGTTACAAGCTGATGCTATGGAATTTGTTCTGCGGTTGCTGCTGTCGGCCATGTTAATAAAGAAAGAATTTAAATATCATAATTATGCATATTTTTCTTAAAATTTTCTCGCCAATTTAACAAAATATGCTATACTATAAGTAAGGAGGTTTTTCTTTATCAGAGAGGATATTTGGGGAAAAGGGAGTGTTGTTGAAATGGAGAAACCAGAGAGGTTCGCTGAGGTGGACACATGGCAGACTATGATGTTCTTGTATAATGCTGCATTAAAAGAGATCAATACAAAAATCGAAATACTAAATGATGAATTTCTTCATGTGCATAATTATAATCCGATCGAGCATGTGAAATCTCGGATTAAATCTGCTGAAAGCATTGTCAAAAAGCTGAAGCGCAACGGACATGAGGTTAATATCGACAGCATGGTACAACATTTAAGCGATATCGCAGGGATTCGTATTATCTGCTCTTTTACCTCGGACATTTACACGATCGCGGAGATGATCAGCAATCAGAGCGACGTGCGTGTGCTGCAAATAAAGGATTACATCGCTACACCTAAGCCAAACGGCTACAAGAGCTATCATCTTGTGGTGTCAGTGCCAATCTATCTGTCAGACGGACCAGTGGAGACAAAGGTGGAAATTCAAATTCGAACGATTGCGATGGATTTCTGGGCAAGCTTAGAGCATAAAATATATTATAAATTTGAAGGCAATGCACCGGAGCATATCAGAACCGATCTCAAGGAATGTGCTGATATTGTAGAGATGCTGGATGCCCGTATGTTGTCCTTAAATGAGTCCATACAAGAATGTAGAATCCACTAAATGAATGAAACGCTACCAATTCAGACAGCCACAATCACTTTGGCTGTCTGAATTGCGCAAATCTTTACAATCGAGTAGGGGAAGAGTCATCTTCCCCTACTCGCGCATCGGTCGAGGGCGGCTTTAGCTGCATACTTCCTTTCCGCGTCTGTGTGCATAAAAGAGGAGTGCCCCGGCAGCAAGCTGCCGAGGCTATTATGAAAAAATTGTATATGAAAT
>CAMWWW010000052.1 GCA_947178015.1 uncultured Clostridia bacterium | reverse complement strand
AAATAGCTGCGCTGGCTATGCGGACCATCTTCGAAAATGATTATAGGAACCACCTTTCCATAAACTTATGCTTCGAAAACAGCCCATATTTTTGTCACCTCGCGTCTGTTTCGTAAAAAACGCAGCTGAACCGGGATTCGTGAGAAATCTTATCGAAGCATATGGCATAATCTGCTTATAATTCTATGTGATAGCATACATACTCGCTGACACAATGAAATCCAAGTCCCAGTGCGTCTGCTTGTTCTTCATCGCCGTTAAAGAAAACCATATATCTGACGTTATTGCGTTTTGCATCGTTCAGTACTTTTGTTACCAGCAGTCGGTATGCCTCGGCGTCATAGCTGCCCGGAAAATCGATGCCGAATATTTCGGAGAGGATGGGATCATTTTTTAAATAGATTGCTCCCGCAGGGACTCCGTTTCGCTGGTATAGATAGATCGTCCAGTTATCAATATCCGCCAGCAGCCGATCTGCGTTCCAGTACATGTCCGTGTGCTGGGTGTGGAGTTTGTGGAACAACGTATAATTTTCCCGCGTAATGGGAATGATGTCTGGGCAGTCTGGTGCGGGTTCATACTTATCGAGATACATCACATCGTTGTAGCTTTCCTCGATACATGGATAGGCCTCCAAGGCCGCCATTGCTTCGGTATTCTCTTTCGGAAAGCCTAGATAGAGCGAGCTTCCCGGAAAGCTCGCTTGTGCAAAAGCGATAAATTCTTTGATGGCCTCGCCCATTCCTTCCAAGATACAGAAGGAACAGGTATCCAGATACTGATCTGCCGGAAGGTAGTAATAATGAATCCAGCCGCAAACCTGACCATCCCGCTTATAGAGCAGAATATCCTCGTTTTCCCTAGCAAACGCGATGCGAGATCGGTTCATAAATTCCTCTTTTGTCTTGATGCCGTCCGTATAGGTCGGATAGCCTGAGCGTGTTAAGTCCAACGCGAGCGAGTATGCAAATTCGGCATATTTTTCAAAGTCAGATTCCTTAAGTTGTGTCAGCATAAGTTGCCTCCATATTCCGATAGGTTCGTTTGTTGTGAGTAAAGTATTGCGCCAATATATTGGGCAGGGAAGGAACAGGTATCCCTATGCCATATATTGTATTATGCATTAGAGGTATTTTCAGAGAAAATCTTAATTTCTTTCTTTATTTCTCCGTACCACACAGATTCTCCCTCAGAAAAGGTCGCTTTTCCATTGGTTGCCTCTGTCGCCTGTTTTATAAATTTGGGGTAGGTTTCGGCTGGAACAAGCAGATCCATCTGAACGGCGTCTGTATATAGGGTGTCTAGTATGGAGACGGCAAGCTTGGCACAGAGATATTGAAGCTTGCCAAGCCCGTTGTAATCCGTATATATGGACAGTTTTGTTCCCGGCAGTTTGGTTATGATGGTGCTGTTTGATAGCCCTGCTTTGACGGCCGCGGTGTAAGCGCGCACCAGACCGCCTGTCCCAAGGAGCGTCCCGCCAAAATAGCGCGTGACTACCACAGCGGCGTCGTGGATGTTTTCGGAGAGGAGAACCTCCAACATCGGTCTTCCCGCCGTCTGGGCAGGCTCCCCGTCATCGCTGCAGCGCGTCAGCTCATGGTTTCGTCCTATCACAAAAGCACTGCAATTGTGTCTGGCATCCCAGTACTTTTTTTTCATTGTGTTGATAAATTGGATGGCATCTTCCTCGCTCTTTATTGGCATGGTGGTGGCAATAAAACGGGATTTTTTTTCTATAATTTCTCCTTCACCGCCCGCAAGCAGCACTTGATATGGTTGTGGTGTCATGGTCTGCCTCGTTTCTAACACTATTTTGCAGATTTTGCATTGTTTGCCGCCCGCTTGCGCAGGGTGGGATCTAGGATTTTCTTTCTAATTCGCAGGTTTTTTGGCGTTACTTCTAACAGCTCGTCTGTGTCTATAAATTCCAGCGCTTGTTCCAGACTGAGTATTTTTGGTGCAGTCAGTCTGAGTGCGTCGTCGGAGCCGGAGGCGCGGGTGTTGGTGAGCTGTTTTTTCTTGCATACGTTTACTTCTATATCCTCGGTTCGCCCGGTTTGTCCAATTACCATTCCGGCATATACCTGCTCGCCGGCGCCGATAAAGAGGATGCCTCTTTCTTGTGCGTTATACAGCCCGTAGGTGATGCTTTCCCCAGATTCAAAAGCGATCAGTGAGCCTTGCTGGCGGTAGGAGATATCACCTTTGTAGGGACCATAGCCGTCAAATATGGTATTGATAATGCCGTTTCCCTTGGTGGAGGTCATAAACTCTCCGCGGTAGCCGATAAGTCCTCTGGATGGTATGGAAAATTCCAGACGGACATAGCCGCCGCTTGCCGGAAGCATGTTTTTCAGTTCGCCCTTGCGCTCGCTTAACGCTTGAATAATCGTTCCTGAGAATTCTTCGGGGACATCGATATAGGCAAGTTCCATGGGTTCCAGCTTATGTCCTTGTTCGTCTGTGTGATAGAGAACCTCTGCCTTGCTGACAGCAAATTCATAGCCTTCTCGTCTCATGTTTTCTATTAGTACAGATAAGTGGAGCTCGCCTCTGCCGGATACTTTAAAACTGTCTGTGCTGTCGGTATCCTCCACCCGCAGACTGACATCGGTGTTTAATTCTCGGAACAGTCTGTCTCTTAGATGGCGCGAAGTGACGTATTTTCCTTCTTTTCCAGCAAGCGGACTGTCGTTTACCATAAATTGCATGGCGATGGTCGGCTCGGAGATCTTCTGGAATGGGATTGGCTCCGGGTTCTCGACAGAGCACAGGGTGTCGCCGATATGGATGTCGGTGATGCCGGAGATTGCCACGATGGAGCCGATGGATGCCTCATTTACCTCAACCTTGTTTAGTCCGTCAAATTCGTAGAGCTTGCTTACTTTTACTTTTCGTTTTTTGTCCGGTTCATGGGCATTGACTATTACCGCGTCCTGATTGACGCGGATCACGCCGTTGTCTACTTTGCCGACGCCAATGCGCCCTACATAGTCGTTGTAATCTATGGTGCTGATAAGAACCTGTGTTCCAAGCTCAGGATCGCCTTCTGGCGCGGGGATGGAGGTTAGGATGGTTTCAAATAGCGGCACCATATTTTCTGGCTTGTCGTTTGGATCGAGCATGGCGTAGCCCGCCTTTGCCGAGGCGTAGACAAAGGGACAGTCAAGCTGTTCGTCGGAGGCGTCGAGATCCATAAACAATTCTAAAACTTCATCGATCACTTCATCAGGGCGTGCTTCAGGGCGATCGATTTTGTTGATGCACACAATAACGGACAGATTGAGCTCTAATGCCTTTTTTAATACAAATTTGGTTTGTGGCATGGCGCCCTCGTAGGCGTCGACAACCAAAATAACACCATTTACCATCTTGAGAACGCGCTCCACCTCGCCGCCGAAATCGGCATGGCCGGGGGTATCTATAATATTAATTTTTGTATTTTTGTAGAATACGGCAGTATTTTTGGATAGAATCGTGATGCCGCGCTCGCGCTCAATGTCGTTGGAGTCCATCACGCGCTCGGCAACCTCCTGATTCTGGCGGAATACACCGCTCTGCTTCAAAAGTTCATCCACCAAAGTGGTTTTTCCATGATCTACATGGGCAATAATCGCAATATTACGAATATCTTCTCTCTTTGTTTTCATAAATATAATATCCCTCTTTCTAAATCACATAGTCTGCGCAAATGTCAACCTGTTACAGTTTAGCACATTCTGGAAAGATTACAAGGTTTTTCTGAAAGCTATTCATAGATTCTTAAGAAAATCCTTAAAGGAAATACTGTTTTCTAAAATATTTTTGTGATATACTGTATAGATGAATCCTGAGAAGGAATCAGCAGGAAAGGAATGAAATAGGTGGTATTATGGCGAAAAAGGAACCAGTTATTGAGGTTAGAAATCTATATAAGATTTACCGAATCGGACAGAATAAGGTGCGCGCGCTGAATGGTGTGGATATGACAATCTACCGAGGAGAGTTTTGTTCGATTGTGGGTACTTCTGGCTCAGGAAAATCGACGATGTTGAATATGCTGGCCGGTCTGGAAAAACCTACCAAGGGGACGATCAAGATTGCGGGAAAGCAGATTGAGAAACTGTCGGAGAATCAATTAGTAAAGTTTCGGCGGGAAAAGGTGGGATTTATTTTTCAGTCCTTTAATCTGCTGGGAACCATGAACGCTGTGGAGAATGTGGCGCTGCCGTTGTCTTTCCGCGGGGTACCAAAGAGGGTGAGGCTGAAGAAGGCGTCTGCGATGCTGGATCTAGTGGGGCTTAAGACACAGAAAAAACACCGTCCTAATCAGATGTCAGGAGGGCAGCAGCAGCGTGTCGGCGTCGCGAGGGCGCTGGTGGTGGACCCAGAGATTATTTTTGCAGACGAGCCGACAGGTAATCTGGATTCTCATACTTCCGCTGAGGTGATGGAGCTTATGAGGAAGGTTGTGATGGAGCAGAATAAAACGCTTGTGATGGTAACACATGACAACCATTTGGCGACCTTTGCCGATCGGATCTTTCACATTATAGATGGAAAGATTGTTAAGGTGGAGGAGCGGGATCACAGGGATGCAAAAATCTCAGAGGCTGCGACGGTGGAGGAGCTGCTTCAGAGATCGGCGAGAGAGAATGTGGAGGATACGATAGAGGAGGAAGATCCAGAGATAGCAGAGTCAGACGATGCTGTGATGGAGGAGAAAGAGGAGAAGATGGAGGAAGAGGTATGAAAAGCAGGAGTTGGGCAGGAAAAAAGGTGGTAAAAGCACTATTGACGTTTTTGTGTTGTGGTGCGATGCTATTGACAGATGTAAAGGGAAGTGTGTTTTTTGCTTCATCAATAGATTCTACAAGTGAACCTGTGGCATCTTATAATGATCCGCTTACCTTGGCGGGAGACATCGATACGCCGGTGGGTAAGCGCGGGGAAGAGATGTCCGTCCAATTACATATTATTAATAGAAGCGAAGATAATGTAGAAGAGGTGACAATTTCACCCGTTGTGGATGCAAAGGATTTTCCTTTTGAGATTGACAAGGCAAATTATTCTATAAAATTGAATGGGAGTGATGCCACTTCATCAAGGGGAAATTCTACTTTAAGAGGGCGTGCCAGCGCCACAGTGACATTTAACTTTAAGGTCCGTGAGGATGTGACGACAGGATATTATGCTGTCAAGTATATAATTAGTTATGTAATAGTATCCGAGGATTCGAAAACGGTTCGTGAAACACCTGTCACATCTTATATATTTATCGAGGGAAGCCCAGAGGATGCAAGTGATATTCAGATATCCTTACAGAACAGCCCGGCTCTGCCTCCGGCGACGTATGGGCAGCCGATATCGTTTGATCTGTATTTGACGAATTATGGAAAAGCAGATGCACATGATGTGTCTATCACGCCTTCTCTTTCCGAGGATTCTTCTAAGTTTCCATTTGAGCTGAATCTGACCAGCTATGAATACAGGGTGGATGAGATTGTGAAAGGAACAAACAGTCAGCCGTCGGAATCGGACCGCAATGTGAAGGTTAGTTTTAACTGGAAGGTCCGAACCGATGTTAAGACAGGATATTATCCAATAGTATTTAATATAAAGGGAAAAGATGAGCAGAATAAGGATATTGGCGATAATCAGCAGACGGTGTATTTTTACATCGCAGGAAATCCTGAGAAGGATAAGGAGGAAGAGGAGACAACTACCAAAGATTCCAACAAGTCTGAGCCTCGTCTGATTGTTACCGGATATGAGACGGATAAGGAAGAGATCAAGGCAGGGGATGAATTTAAGCTTATTATACATATTAAAAATACTTCGGATCGGACGGCTGTCTCTAATATTAAGTTTACGCTGAGCTCCTCCGAGGATAAGAATGATAACTGTTTTATTCCAATGTCTGGTTCTAGCACAATGTTTATCCAGAGGATCGGCATAGGAGAGACGATTGATCTGGAGGTGGATATGACGGCAAAGCCGACGTTGGAGGCGAAGTCGTATCCTCTTACCATTGAGTCAGAGTATGAGGATTCTGAGGTGACAGCCTACAAGGGCGTGGAGAGAATCTCGATTCCAGTGACGCAGGAGCTTCGTGTGACAACCGGTAATGTTGAGGTTATGCCTTCTTCCATCGAGGTGGGAGGACAGTCCAATATTATGTTTTCCGTGAATAATTTGGGCAAGAGCAAGATCTATAATGTTAGTGTAGAGTTTGAGGGCGATTCCATTACTGGAGGAGAAACTTTTAAGGGAAATCTGGATTCTGGCGCAACGGCGAATGTGGATACCATGGTGACGGGAATCGCGCCAACTATGGATGAGGGATATATTACAGCCGTGGTTTCTTATGAGAATGAGAAGGGCGAGATTTTTACAGAGAAGAAAGAGATTCAGCTTTTTGTGACAGAGCCGTATGTCCCAGATATGGACTTTGGCGATATGCCGATAGACGACACGATGATGGGCGAGACAGAAGGAAAGGGAAAACTGGCGCCTTGGATGATAGCCGTGGGCGCAGGTGTGGCGGCGGCCGTTGTCGTTGCAATTATTATAACAGTGGTGATGATCAAGAAGCAGAAGCGCAAGAAGCTGGAAGAGGATGTGGATAGCGATGAGAATATCTGATTTACTCAGAATGAGCGCCAGTAATCTGTGGCGGCGGAAGATGAGAACTATCTTGACAGTGCTTGGCGTGGTGATTGGTACGGCCTCAATTATTGTTATGGTATCGATTGGAATCGGGCAGAATAGAAGTTTGATGGCGGCGATTGAGGAATCCGGCAGTTTGACAGCGATACAGGTTTATTACTGGGGCAGTTCCGGCAACACAGATGAGCTAATGCTCAACGATAGTATGCTGGAAGAGTTTGCCGCCATGGAGCATGTGAAGTCGGTGACGCCGACACTGCGGTTTTCCGTGGTGATGAAGCAGGGAGCCTATATTAATACCTATGCGAGCATCAATGGCGTGACGCAGGATGTTTTGGATAAGATTCCTCTGGCGGAGGGCAGACTTCCTGATAAGGACGCGGATTCTTTGGAATTTGTGGTCGGCAGTATGGTGGCTAGAGATTTTTATAATGAAAAGACGCAGAAATCATATTGGGAAACACAGGTGATGCCGGATATCGACTTTGTAAACCAGCCTATCTTTACTGTATTTGACAGAGATGCATACTGGAACGCTCAGAACGGGCAGGGTGATCCGCCCAAGAAATATTTGCTTCAAGCGTCCGGCATGACAACGGGAGGCGAGGGGGATTATAATGAATATTGCTGGGAAATTTACTGCCATATTGATGCATTGAAGGCAACTCTAAAGAAAATTTTCCGAAATAAGCCGATACCGGGACAGCCCACGCAGAAGAACGGAAAACCTTACGCTGAATTTTGTTATGAGAATGTGATCGTGGATGTGGATAAGATGGAAAATATCGCAGAGATTCTTCAGACCATTCAGGATATTGGTTTTCAGGCATATAGCAACGCCGAGTATATTCAGAGTATGCAACAGCAGTCAAAGACAACACAGATGGTGTTAGGAGGAATTGGAGCAGTATCGTTGTTTGTTGCCGCAATCGGCATTGCCAACACGATGATGATGTCTATCTATGAGCGCACGAAGGAGATCGGTGTCTTAAAGGTTTTGGGCTGCGCGATGGGAAATATTCGTACTTTATTTTTAATGGAGGCAGCATTTATCGGTTTTATCGGTGGCTTGGTGGGGATTATGTTAAGTTATGGAATATCGGCATTGATCAATAAATTTGCAGGAAATCTGATGGGGAATTATTATTATATGGGTGCTGACAGCTCAATCTCTTATATTCCGCTGTGGCTTGTGCTGGCGGCATTGGGATTTGCGGTAATGATAGGCATTATATCAGGCTTTATACCAGCTTTGCGTGCCATGAAACTTAGCCCGCTTGCCGCGATACGAAATGAATAGCATAAAATAAAAAAAATTTTTTAAAAATTATGCATAAAATACTTGTAATCAGCATACATATGATAATGGACAAAATTACAAGGGGTATCCTGAAACTGTGAAGGGCAGACAGGATGCAAAGGAAGGGAGAAATACGAATAATGACAGATAAGGTAATGGAAAACAACAAAGTAGGTATTATCGGCGAGGTGATATCGGATTTTGAATTCAGCCATGAGGTTTTTGGAGAGGGCTTCTATATGGTGAATGTATCGGTAAACCGCTTAAGCAATCAGCCGGATATTATTCCGCTTATGGTGTCGGAGCGTCTGGTGGACGTGACAAAGAGCTGTGTCGGGATGATGGTTGAGGCAAGCGGACAGTTTCGCTCCTATAACCGCCATGAGGGGACGAAAAACCGTCTGGTGCTGTCTATCTTTGTGAGAGAGTGGGAATATGTGGAGGATGACAGAGAGATTGGAAAAACAAATCAAATTTTTTTGGAGGGCTTTATCTGCAAGCCGCCCATCTACAGAAAAACACCTCTTGGCAGAGAGATTGCGGATTTGCTGGTAGCAGTGAACAGACCATATGGTAAGTCAGATTATATTCCATGTATCGCATGGGGAAGAAATGCCCGGTATGCAGCGACCTTTCAGGTAGGGGCGAAGCTGAGGATCTGGGGAAGGGTGCAAAGCCGTGAATACATGAAAAAGATCGGAGAAAACGAGGGCGAAAAGCGCATCGCCTACGAGGTATCCGTAAGCAAGTTGGAGTACGAAGCAGAGTAGATTCCATCAGGCAGGGAGTGTCTGCTCCTTGCCTGACAGCATATGGAACCAGTGTTGTAGCTGCAAAATAGTGATACAAGACCAAGAACAAAGGAGAAAACTATGTCAAATCAATCCATTCCATTTAAATCTGGGTTTGCCACGCTGATCGGGCGTCCTAATGTGGGAAAATCTACTTTGATGAACCAGATTATCGGCCAAAAAATAGCCATCACTTCAAATAAACCCCAAACTACCAGAAATCGAATACAGACTGTTTATACCGCCGAGGAGGGGCAGATTGTATTTCTTGACACGCCCGGCATACACAAGGCAAAAAATAAGCTTGGTGAGTATATGGTTGGCGCAGCCATGAAAACATGGAACGAAGTGGATGTAATTCTTTGGCTGACGGAGCCAGATACCTATGTGGGAGCTGGGGACCGGAATATCGCCGAGCAGTTATTGTCTGTAAAAGTTCCCGTTATCTTGGTGATCAATAAAATTGATACCATAAAGCGCGAGGAGCTTCTGGCAGTGATTGATACCTATCGCACATTGTATGAGTTCGCCGAGGTTGTCCCGGTATCGGCAAGGAGCGGGGAGAATGTGGACACGCTTCTTCGCTGTATTTTTCCGTATCTGCCGGAAGGGCCTGCTTTTTATGACGAGGACACGGTGACGGATCAGCCTGTGCGCCAGATTGCGGCCGAGCTGATTCGGGAAAAGGCACTGCATCTGTTAAAGGATGAGATTCCTCACGGAATCGCTGTCACCATAGAAAAGATGAAGGAGCGAAAGAAGGGGGATATCACGGATATAGAGGCTACCATTATATGTGAGAAGGATTCGCACAAAGGAATCATTATTGGAAAACAGGGCGCTATGTTAAAAAAGATAGGCTCTACGGCGCGCTATGAGCTGGAGCGGCTGCTGATGCAGCAGGTGAATCTAAAGCTTTGGGTGAAGGTGCGCAAGGAATGGCGCGACAATGATCTGCTGCTTAAAAATTATGGTTATGATAAGAGGGAGATGTAACCAGTATTTGCCGGTATAGGATATCTGAATTAGGAGACTCTAATCTGTACCATCACGTTTACAGAACACTGTGAGAAGGGGGTGCGGCAGATTGGAAAGGATGGGATGGAACATCTTTGTATCCACCGGGAAAGTAGAGGATTATTTACGTTACAGAGGAGAGGACGGAAGCCCAGACATAGAGAAAGAGCAATGGGAGAAGCCGTTTACAGGACAGGTGAGGAATCAATATGGGAGAGACGGTTATAGAGACGGGTATGGTATTGTCTGCGACACCGGTGGGAGAATATGACAAGAGGCTTGTGATATTGACCAGAGAGAGAGGAAGGATAGCTGCATTTGCCAGAGGGGCGAGGCGTTTAAACAGCCCTTTTATGGCAGGCAGCCGTCCCTTTTCTTTTGGCAGTTTTGAGTTATATGAGGGAAGAAATTCCTACACCGTGTCCTCCATGTCGATCTCAAATTATTTTACGGAATTGAGTGATGATTTTATGGGAGCCTTATATGGCTTCTATTTTTTGGAGCTCGCAGATTATTATACAAGGGAAAATGTGGATGGGAGTCGGATGCTAAAGCTTCTCTACCAGTCTTTGCGGGCACTGCTGAATTGCCATATACCGGACAGGCTGGTAAAAATTATCTATGAGCTGAAAACAATGTCGGTCAATGGGGAGGCTCCTCAGGTCTTTTCTTGTACCTGTTGCCGAGGTGAGGAGGGACCTTGGAAATTCAGTATGGCAAGAAGAGGGCTTCTGTGCGAAGAGTGTGCCAAAAAACAGAAGGACGGTTTTAGGGTAAGTGAAGCAGCCGTGTACACGATGCAGTATATTATCTCGTCGACGGTGGAGAAACTCTATACGTTTAATGTATCAGATGCCGTGCTGAGGGAGCTGGATGAGATGATGGAGCTGTTTTGCAGGGTGACGATAGATAAGAAAATGAAATCTTTGGAGATTTTGAAATCTATGTATTGAAAAACAGAGAGATTGATGGTATTATCGTGAAAGGTATATACGGCTGCGGAAGAGAGCGGCAGAGTACGGAATTTCAGAAGAAGGATGGAATAAAGCGATGAAAAGATGGAAATTAAGTGTATGTGTGATTATGATACTGGTGTTGTTGACAGCTTGTGG
>CAMWWW010000051.1 GCA_947178015.1 uncultured Clostridia bacterium | reverse complement strand
GCTATTTCCTCCGTCACCCCGCTCTCGCTTAGTGAAAAACGTAGCGGACGCTAAGATCATATAATGCCTCGCTGAACCGTTCCGCATAATTCGCAAGCTATTATGTGCCGAGGTTTTTCAATAGGTGCCTTGAGGACTATAGGCGATTCTCTGCGCTATTTTTCCGAATGTTCTAGGCACGCCGTTTTTCTTTTCCAATTTTAAACTAATAATATGATAATAAGAAAAGCAAAGAAATAAGTATGTTTAGCAATATAGGTAAGATTAAAAGAACCAGTAGAAAGCAGACGTGTCTGGAATACCGATAAAAGCAGCATAGCCAGCGCTGCTATTTTCCTCAAGGAACCTATTGAAAAACGTCGGCACTTAGCGAGGTATTTTACGAGCTTAGTGTCCGCTACGTTTTTCACTAAGCGAGAGCGGGGTGACGGAGGAAATAGCAGCGCTGGCTATGCGGACCTTTCTCAAAAATAATTCACGAATCGCTTTTACAAAAACTATAATTTTATACTTTTATCAAAAAATAGTAAACAAGTGATTTAAATGAATCTTGACTTATAGTGCGGAACCTATTGATTTTTTTTATTTTTTGGGTAATAATAGGGTTGATTAATTTACAAGATATAACAATATTTGATGGGAAATGAGGAGTTTTTATTGAGTAAGCTTTATAAAAGTTTGGAAAGTTACAGCTCTTCGGGAATCTATCCTTTTCATATGCCCGGTCATAAGAGAAGGGTTGAGAGTTTGCCTCGGTGGAATCCTTGGCAGATAGATCTGACGGAAGTGGAGGGGACAGATAACCTGCACCATGCAGAAGGAATTCTTAAGGATGCCATGGAGCGCGCCGCTTCTTTGTGGCAGGCAGATCACAGTTATTTTTTGGTGAATGGTAGTACCGGCGGGATATTGAGTGCTGTCGGCGCGGCGGTCCGGCCGGGTGATATGGTGCTGGTTGCAAGAAATTGTCATAAATCGGTTTATCATGCGCTTTTGTTAAATCAGCTAAAGGCGGTATATGTGTACCCAGAGTGGATTGCAGAATATGGCATGGCAGGAGGTATTTCTCCTGTAAAAGTAGAAAGGATTTTGCAGTCGTATCCTCAGATACGTGCAGTTATTCTTACTTCTCCCACCTACGAGGGGATTGTGTCAGATATTGGAGCAATTGCAGAGATTTTGCACCGCAGGGAAATTCCATTGATCGTGGATGAAGCGCATGGGGCGCATTTTAATCAGGCAAATTTTCCAGTATCGGCAGTGAGCAGAGGAGCGGATCTTGTGGTGCAAAGTTGTCATAAGACGCTGCCTGCATTGACGCAGACAGGGCTTCTTCATCTGAATAGTTCTTTGATAGACAGATCCAGAGTGGAGGAGATGCTTTCTATTTATCAGACGTCAAGTCCCTCGTATGTACTGATGGCAAGTATGGATGCGGCCGTTTGTTTTTTGAAGGAGGGGCAGAAGTGTTTTCATGAATATCAAAATAGGCTAGATTCTGTGAGAGGTGGTATTTCCATGCTTTCGAATATTTCTATACCGGGGCGGGAGCTTGTGGGGAAATATAGTGTGTATGATGTGGATAATTCTAAAATTCTCTTGTCTATATGTGGAAAAGTTCATTCTTTGTTTCATGGAAAGTGGCTGTATGAAAAGCTTAGGTGCGATTATAAACTGCAATGTGAAATGGCGATGGAAAAGTATGCGCTGATTCTGACTTCTGTTATGGATACGGAAGAAGGGTTTTCACGTCTTTTATCCGCATTAAAGGAAATCGACCTTTTGCTGGAAAATGCACAGGGTGGAGAGAAGGATGTTGAGAGACTTGCAAGAAAAAGGGTATGTGACAGCTTTCTAGAGTATAATGAATGTTGGGAAGAGAGGATGGAGACAAAGACGGCTGTTTTCACGATAGCAGATGCATTTTATGCAGAGAAAGAGTATCTGCCTTTTTCAGCGGCAGAAGAAAGAATAAGTAGTGAGTATCTTTATCTGTATCCGCCCGGCATACCTTTGCTCGCGCCGGGAGAGCGGATAGATAGGGCGCTGATAGAGAAAGTGGACGCGCTTGAGAGACAAGGATTTGAGCTGTATGGACGGAGGGTGGAGGGAACCTTTCCTGTCTGCAAGGAAACAGGGCAAAAGGAATAAAAAGAGAAAGTAGGCTCGGAATGATATGAGGAACGGGAAGATATTTTATTTGATGGGAAAGAGCTGTGCCGGCAAGGACACGATATATAAAGCGCTTATGGAACAGCAGAATTTTCGCACGGTGGTTCTTTATACCACGCGCCCTATGCGAGAGGGGGAATTGGAGGGCAGGGAGTATCATTTTGTGTCAGAGAACGAGTTGCTGCACTTTCAGGGAGAGGGGAAGGTAATCGAGCTTCGTTCTTATCATACGGTTCATGGGCTGTGGCATTATTTTACCGTGGATGATGGACAGCTTGATGTTCAGAAAGGAAATTTTCTGCTTTTGGGGACTTTGGAATCGTATCAAAGGATGAGAGCATATTACGGGGCAGAGAAGTTTGTACCGCTGTATATTGAAGTGGAAGATGGTGTGCGGCTTGAAAGGGCGCTGTTTAGGGAGAAACAACAGAAACATCCGAATTATACAGAGCTTTGCAGGCGTTATCTGGCGGATGAGAAGGATTTTTCAGAGGAAAATCTGCTTGCCTGCGGGATTGAAAAGCGGTATCAGAATCGTCGATTTGAGGATTGTATAAAAGAGCTTATCGATATAATTAAGCAATATAATGAATTTGATTAAGTTATATTTGAAACAAGAGAAGGCATAATCATTATTTTTAAAAAGGCATGAAGGAGAAGCATAGCCAGCGCTGTTATTTTCGCAGGGAATGACGGAAGAAATAGCAGCGCTGGCTATGCGGACTTTTTTCGAGAATGATTTTACTTAAAGTATAGCATTGTGATAGTTATTGTTGTACAGCAAAATAGGCGGGTAAAAACATAAAGTTTTCTCCTTTACATTCTGGCAGGTGGATAAAATGGCTTTCGGGATCGACAGCAAGCCATTCGTTTATTGCCTCAGAGGCAAGGGAGGAATCCCGTCGTATATTAAGCATAGTCTTTGGCTCTTCAAAGTAGGAAAATAAAATATTTTCGTGAAGCGCGATGGACTGGTACTTATCGCCAGTTAATCGTCCTTCCCGCACGATAGCGAGATGGTGATGGATATAGCTATACAGTTTATCGGGATAGAGAAAAGCGATTCTTCCGCGCTGCAATGCGGGTTTTGTTGGGCGTTTCCAGTCCTCGATGCTCTCCGGCACGGCATGATAGTAGATATGGTACATATCTGCCCAGATGCGGCTTTCGTTGATTCCCGGCCAAAGCTGCATATAAGGTGTTAAGCTGGAACAGAATTCTTCTGGACGACGTTCCTCCCCGATTGCTTCCACATATAGAAACAGCATACGCTTATAGTGGTAGAGGGCGATGGTCATCGCTTCTCTGTTATCGATAAGGTTCTGTGCGCTGGCTGTGCAGCGGCTGATGGCATCCGACAGCTCGGCGTCAGAATATTCTTCTTTAAGGCTTCCACGGTAGTGGAAGCGTGTGATGGTATTTTTCATGAATCGTATTCCTTTTGGTGTGTTCGAACCTATCTGCGAATATCATAGGATTTGTTTTCCATCAGTCTGGTGATGGAGGCTTCATCTGTGATATTTGTATCACCGCGGATGGAGTGCTTCATTACGCTGGAAGCAACAGCAAAGTTGACGGCTGTCTGAGGTTCCATATTTTTCATCAATGCAAAGATCAGACCCGAAGAGAATGCATCTCCTCCGCCGACGCGGTCGACAATATCAAAATTCATCGTGTTGCTCTCGTAAGTCTCGCCGTCCATGTGGAGAAATGCCATTAAGGAATTGTTGCTTCCTGAATGGGCGAAGCGGACGGTTCTTGCGATGGCGCGGAAATGGAATTGATTATCCAGCTCGCGGAATACGCGGTTCATATCTTTAAAGCTTGGCTGCATGGACAGCCCTTCTTTCACATCTTTTCCATCCGCATTATACAGATGAAGCGGTTCGATGCCAATTAAAATATCGACGTATGGCATATAGGTGCTGAGCACATCTCTTGCGGTGTTCCAATCCCACAGGCTGGCGCGATAGTTTGGATCAAAGCTCACGGTTATGCCTAAGCGCTTAGCCACTACCAGCGCCTTTTCCAAAAGAATCTGGCAGTTTGCCGACAGCGCAGGGGTGATGCCGCTTAGATGAAGCCAGTCGTAGCCTTTGAGAACACCTTCTAGGTCTGTATCTGTGTAATCGTATTCGGCAAAGGCAGAATATTTTCTATCATAGATTACCTTGGAGGAACGAACCGATACGCCTTCCTCCAGATAGTAGGTGCCAATGCGGTCGCCGTCCAGTATAATCTTGCTGGCGTGAACATCATTTGCCTTTAAATAGGCTACGGCAGCTTTGCCAAGGTCGTTGTTGGGCAATACTGTGAAATAGGTGCTGTCGACGCCAAGGTTGGCAAGTGAGACAGCAACGTTCGCTTCTGCGCCGCCGAAATTAATAATAAAAGAGTTCGTTGTGCGGATCTTTTCGTAATTGGGCGGCGATAGTCTTAAAAGCAATTCTCCAATGGTTATAAACTTCATAGGACACCCCTTTTCTATTATTTATTGATATAATCTTATAATAGATAAAGGGAAAAAGCAATAGGCTATAAAATTATCTGTTGATACAGGCAAGAATTTCTTCCGGTTCAGGCATTACGCGCAGAGCACCGCGCCTTGTGGTAATAAGAGACGCCGCGGCATTGGCAAAACGCAGCATGTCTTCCAATGTCTCTCTGGAAAGATTCTGATAACCATGTTTTAACACGCCGTGCAAGATACATCCCATAAAGGTGTCGCCGGCTCCTGTAGTCTCGATGGTGTGTTCCTGCAAAAATGGAGCCATGGAAACACGTTCTTCTCCACAATAAGCGCGGCTTCCCTCTTTTCCGAGAGATAGAAGGATAAGCGGGATAGAGTACGCATCGCGCAGCTTCTGCACAGCTTTGTCATAATCTGTTTCCCCGGTAAACCACAACACCTCATCATCTGATATTTTTAATACATGACAGTGCTGCATCCCATAGCGTATCTGTTCTTTTGCAGCGTCTTCTGTTTTCCACAGAGGCTTTCTGAGATTTGGATCAAAGGAGATGCATATCCCTGCTTCCTCCGCGAGCTGAATTGCCTTTTGGGTACTTGTGCGCACAGGTTCATCTGTAAGGGAGAGGGAGCCAAAGTGAAAGATTTTAGCATTTCGTATGATTTCTACTGGAAGCTCATCCTCCCGAAGCATAATATCTGCGCCCGGATTGCGGTAGAATGAAAAATCTCTATCTCCGTCCGCCTTGGTTTGCACAACGGCGAGTGTTGTGTGGATATCTTTGTCAAAACGTAAGCCTTCTGTGGATATCCCCGTCTCAATTAATGCCTGCTCAAGCTGATAGCCAAAGCCGTCAGCTCCTACCTTTCCAATAAATGCTGTGCTGTTGCCGAGTTTTTGCAGCATGGCGAGAACATTGCAGGGAGCTCCGCCGGGATTTGCTTCAAATATGGGATTTCCCTGACTGCTCTTGCCATTTTGTGTGAAATCAATTAATAATTCTCCAACGGTTGCTACATCGTATTGTTTCATATCTAATTCACCTCAATATCATATTTTGTTATATCCATGTAAACAGAACCTATGATGGAAAAGGTGATGCCTTTGGCGGACTGAGGCGTGTACAATAAGGAGGACATGGCCTGTCTGCCATTGTTAAGAAAGATCTCTACAGAATATCTGTCAATAAGGATGCGCATACAAAGTCCATCGGAATCCTCTTCTACTTTTATGTTTCGGGTGCCTATCATGTCCCTTCTGTATCCAGAGTATGTGCGGTCAAAGGTAAGGATGCTATTTTCTCTATTATACCGGATTTCTGTATAGTACTGTTCATCGGATGCAAGATGCATGATAAACGTCTGATAATCGCTGCCTTTTAGATGAATCGTTAAGTCTATGGTTCTTCCTTCGATCTTGGGCAGACAAAACGTTTCTTCTTCTTTGTGAAGATCGAGATAGCAGACCTTGTTTTTTCTATAACATTCTAATTCACGCACAGGATTCTGGTATAGTCTTCCGTTTTGAACAGAGAGTTCCCTTGGACATGTCATAGTGCCATACCAAGAAAAGTCGTCTGGGCACAGGCGATTGTCCCACGACTGCATCCACGCGATCATCACCCTGCGACCATCTTCTGTCTGCATGGTCTGGGGTGCATAGAAATCGAGACCATAATCAATATTATGAATCGTGTTTCTGGTAAATTTTAAGTTCGCCTTATCGTATGATCCAATCAGACAAATAGCGTTGTTGCCATTATGAAATTCCAATCCATCGGCAAGCATATCTTGTGGAGAAACCAGAAGAATCTGGCTGTCATCCAGTGCAAAGAAATCGGGACATTCCCACATTTTGCCGAGCTGATTTCTGCTTTGATCTAATATGCTTCCAAAATGCCAGTCGGTCAGATTGTCGGAATAGAACAGCGCGATCTGGCCGCTTCCATCTGCATTTCTGCTTCCCGCCACAACATAATAAGTCCCGTCTTCCTTCCATATCTTCGGATCACGAAAATCTTCTTTGCTGCTGCCTTCTGGTAATAGATCGAAAGAGATAGCAGGATTGGAGGAAAGCTTTTCATAGTTGAGACCATCTCCGACGGCGATACACTGTGTCTGGTAGATCTGTTTGCGATTGTTTTCGAAATGTTCGTCTACTCCAGTATAAATAAGAATTTGTTTCTTATTATCCTCAAGCGCACTTCCTGAAAATACACCAGAATGATCATAAGGTTGATCGGGTGCCAATGCAGCGGGCAGGTATTCCCACAGAATAAAATCCTTGCTTTTGGCATGACCCCAATGCATGGTATCCCAGTGGGTAGCATAAGGGTTATATTGAAAGAAAAGATGATGTTCTCCTTTAAAATCAGAGAACCCATTAGGATCGTTTAACCATCCAGTAGGCACTGAAAAATGGTAGCTGGGTCTATCTGTTTTTGCTACATTAGCGATAGCTTTCTGCTCATAAAGGCGAGCTTGATTTAATAAATCACTCATCTAATTGTTTTCCTTCCCTGTCAAAGATGTTTGATATTCATCAAAGTATTTTTGCTTGATTTGCAGATACTCGGAAAGACCATAATCTTCCATTTTTTTCAGATAGTCGTCCCATTCTTCATCAATGCCGCCGTTAAGTATCCAGCGGGCTTTCATCTGTTCTGCATAACGTTTGATATCTGTATCAAGCTGAGAGATTCTGTTTGTGTCCTCTAAGCCCATAAAAACATTAGGATATACATATTGACTGTTCATGTCCTCTAGGTAGGTTTCATGCATGTTGTCGAGGCGCCATTTGGCATCATCTGGTTCTGTTACATATACGCCATAATAGTCATTTAAAATGGCGAGAGGACCATTGACCGACTGATTTTCACGGATCTCCACAGGAGAATTGTCTCCTAAATCAAGATGCCTGAGCATGGGTTCTCCGTTTTCATTTTCACTCATTTCAAAAATATTGGCAGTGCCTTCTTCCCCGTAGGTTCCCCAATTGTTCTGCGCTGACTGGATCGGTATATACATTTGATCAATCCATGCTGCCGCCAGAGCCGTGTCTTTGCAGTTTGAGGTTAGTACGCAGCGTCCGCGGTCAAATCCGCTGGTTTCACTTCCATTTTGTCTTGTGATATTGACCAGTCCGTCTGGTCCGGCAAGAGCCGGAAGCATAATATAGTCCTCATAATTATCTATATTAGCAATATCCCAAGTAAAACACAAGCCATATCTGTGATTTTTTCCTTTTGCTACGTAAGTAGACCAATCTTGTGTGAAAGCTTCTGGGTCAGTCAGGTTTTCTTCTACCAGATGATGCAGCCAGCGGATGCCTTCTTTGTAACCCTCCTGAACGGAAGTATAGAGAACCGTTCCCTCATCGGATACGGCGAAATGATCCCCGGTATCCCCATAGCCCTCGCCAAATCCATTGATTAATATGGCAGGATCTTGGTCGTTAATAATAAATGACATAGGAATTACGCTGCCTGTAATGGAAAAGTGATTTTGCAATTCTTCCGCGTGATCCCGAAAGGCAATCAATGCTTCTTCTAACTCTGCAGTGGTCTTTGGAACAGAAAGTCCAAGATAATCCAGCCATTTTTTGTTGATATATGGAATATTTCCAATTGCCTGAATGGCTTCTTTTCCTGCCCCAAGCTGTTCAATCCATGGGAAAGAATAGATATGTCCGTCTGGTGCGGTCAGCATTACACGGTATTCAGGGTATTTTTCAAAAACGGCCTGCAGATTTGGCATATATTTATCAATTAAATTCTCTAGTGGAATAATAATGCCCTGTTTTGCATAACGGAGCAGATCATAATCTCCCATACCTGCGACAAATAGACCATCGGGCAATGCGCCATATTGCGCCAGTGCCAGATTCTTTTTATCTCCAAATTGATCGGATACAAAACAGGTCCAATTAATGTGCACATTTGTCTGTTCCTGAAGCCGAATAAAAATAGAGCGTTTATTTGGATTTTGCTCTGTTCGGGCAGGCGCGTTGGTGATAAAGGACAATTCCTTTGTTTCCGAAAGAGGGAAGGTGACATCTTCTATCGGAGTATTGGGATTGATGTCCGCCTGTGCGACAGAGTTTGCTCCGCAGCCAGTAGGCATGGTGATTGCTATACAAGATAAGGTAAGAAAAAGAATATGTTTCATCCATTTATGCATCTGAGTTTCTCTCCTTTCTGAGTGGAAGTCATAGTTTAACCCTTGACGGAACCTACCATAACGCCCTTGTCAAAATACTTCTGGAAGAACGGGTACATAATAAGCAGAGGCAGGCTGGATACGACGATAGTGGAATATTTTAATAATTCAGCCATTTTTGCGAGCTCAGCCGTGCTCTGGATATCTGCTATCATGCCGGACTGAGGCGTATTTTGTACTAGAATGGAGCGCAGCACAAGCTGTAAAGGCTGAAGATTTGCATCGTTTAAATAAATCATAGCATCAAAATAGCTATTCCACATTCCGACAAAGCCCCATAATGTAATAACAGCGATAATGGGTTTGCATAAAGGCATTAATATATGGAAAAAGTACTGAATTTCATTTGCGCCGTCAATCTGGGAAGCCTCCCATAATTCCTTAGAGATAGACTGATAATAGGTTCTAGCCAATATCATATTCCATACGTTAAAAGAGCCGGGAATAATAATTGCCCATACAGTATTGACAAGGCGAAGCTGATTCATAAGGATAAAGGTCGGGATCAGTCCGCCGCCAAAGAACATAGTAATAATAAATAAGGTATTAAAGAATTTTCGTCCCACAAGGTCTTTCTTTGACATGGGGTAAGCTGCCAGCAAAGTAATAAATACAGAGAGAGCGGTTGAGGTTATCGAATAAAAGAAAGCATTAGCAAAACCTCTCCATATCATGGGATCTTCCATAACTCTCTTATATGCTTCCAGCGTCCAGTCATGCAAACGAAAGCTGATGCCTTGATTATTGAGCACAGTCGGGTCCATAAAGGAAGCAATCAGGACATAGGCAAGCGGAATTACAATTGCAACAACGAACAATCCAAGAAGAAAATATCCGGCTGCCAAAATTATTCTATCAAAAAGACTAAGTTTTATAGTAGTACGTTCCATATGTTCCTCCTTTTATAGACCTTCACCGTCATTTAATTTTGATACAATCCAGTTGACAAGCAATAATAAGATAACATTGATAATGGAGTTAAAAATGCCTACCGCTGTGGAGTATCCATAATCACCATTTAAAAGACCAATTTTGTATACATAAGTTGATATAATCTCGGAGGTTGGCAGGTTCATGCTGGTTTGAAGGGCATATGCTTTCTCGAAACCGACGCTCATAATATTTCCTGCGGAAAGAATAAATTGTATAACAATAATATTTTTGATAGCAGGAAGCTCTACATACCATATCTGCTGGAGTATATTTGCTCCATCTATTGTGGCGGCCTCTTCCAGTTCCTTGCTTACATTGGATAAAGCAGCCGTAAACATAATGGAGGACCAGCCTGCGGCCTGCCAGATGCCGCTTGCTATGTAGATCGTGCGGAAGGCTTCCGGCATTGTCATCCAGTTTGTATTACGACCTAAAATCTGATTGAGAGGACCAACTGGAGAAAGGAACATCCGCACCATACCGCACAGTACAATAACGGAGATAAAGTTCGGTGCGTAGATAAGTAACTGAATTTTTTTCTTAATTCCTACACTTCGGATTCTATTCAGAAGGAGTGCTAAGAGAATGGGAACCGGGAAGCCCCATAAAAGCCCATATAAACTTAGCTTTAGGGTATTTAGCAGATAGCTCATAAAATCGGGGGAAGATAAAAATCGTTTAAAATAATCCAGCCCCACCCATTCGCTTCCTAAGATTCCAAGGCGCACATTAAAGTCTTTAAAGGCTATCAGAATCCCACCCATGGGCAAATAGCGAAAAATAATGGTAATTAGCAGAGCTGGCAGTAGAAAAAATACATATAACAGCCAGTTTCTTCGGACGTAAGCTAGTTTTGTTGAGATTGTTTTGTTGTTGGGAAATGCTTTCTTTTCATTCACGATCCTTCTCTCTCCTTCCATATACAGGTCTTCTAGTACATTTTTCTGATTATAACCGGTAAAGTAACCGGTTACTTTATAAAAATATAATAACCTGTATCTAGCGTTTCGTCAAGATATGTTTATAAAATTCGTGATTTTTCATATATTTTGGAGTGATTCTTTGGTGAAAATGCATAAAACCGGTAAAGTAACCGGTTATATTATTGTTGCATCTAATGTTTTACTTTGTTATAATAGAAATAAATAATTATAGATTTATGTAAAAGAAATTATTAGAATCATTTTTGAGAAAGGTCCGCATAG
>CAMWWW010000050.1 GCA_947178015.1 uncultured Clostridia bacterium | reverse complement strand
CACTAAGCGAGAGCGGGGTGACGGAGGAAATAGCTGCGCTGGCTATGCGGACCTATCTCGAAAATGATTCTACCAATTTCTTTTACATAAAAGTATACACAATTGTATACTACACTTTTTATCGTCTTGGCGGTTTGCAAGAGCACCCGACTCCCAATCCTCCATAGCCCACATGACAAGACACTCCCAATGAAAGCTTATCACACAACACGTCCATATCAGGGAAGGCCTCTTTTATCTCTGCCACCCACTCCGCCGTGACCTCCTCCGACGCGCTGGATGCCGCCAGCAGATACAGCTCTCCCTTCTCATACGATTCTCGAAAGATCGTACTAATATCATGCTGCATTGCTTCCAGCATCGTCTTTCTCGCTCTGGCAAAACCGCGGCATTTCTGAAAAGTGTCCAAGGTTCCAACTCCTAGCTTAAGGACCGGCTTGATATGAAGCATTGTGCCCAGAAGGGCAGTGGCAGGTGTAATGCGCCCGCCCTGCTTTAGATATTCCAGTGTTTCAACTCCAATATAGATCACCATATTTTCCCGGTGCTTCTCCAATATTTCCTTGATCTCACAGGCAGAATACCCCTCCTCAATCAACTCCAACGCATCCAGTATATACCTGTGCAGTGGTGTTGATATCCTGCCGTGATCGACCACAAGCACCCTTCCCTGATAAGTCTCCTCCTGCGCCATCGCATACGCTGCACTGTAAGAGCCACTCAGGCCGCTGCTAATAGGCATATACAAAATCTGCTCATATGTGAGAAGCGCCTTATCCCACAGCTTCATCACGTCTACAGGAGCAGGCTGGGAAGTGCTGACCTTCTTTCCCTGCTTCATCTTCTCAAAAAACTCTTCTCGTGATAATGTCACATCCTCATAAAAACATTCTTCGTCAAAATAAAATGGCATTGGAAGCACCATAATGCCAAGCTTCGCTGCCTCCTCCTGACTTATGCCACTGTGACTGTCCGTAACAATACCTATCGCCTTCATTATTCTCTCCCTAATTCTATCTATTATCTGGAAAGCTGTTGCCTCATCTGCTCATGAGCCCTGTTGATCTCACCTGTCACCAGATCCTGAATCTGTTTCTTCATCTGTTCTTTTTTAATCTCCTCGGCTCCCATATTTTCCGCCTGAGAGATGTCGCTTAATCCCTCTTCTGCCAGTTCCTCTCTCATCTCTGCCTTCCAGATATTATTGAGAACCACCTCAAGCTCCACCCAGAAGTTTGTCGTATCCATAAGTTTTGGAAGTGCCACCGATTTTTCATAGGCATCCATGACATGGACAAATTCCTCTGCTGGATAAGTATCTAGGCGCTTGCAGGGCAGCTTTCCTGACAGCTCATAACATTCCTCTGCATAATCATCTGACAAATATTCGGCAAGCTTTCCCGACAGCTCTACTGAGCTGCTGTAAGGGTTTACCACCGCCACATAATTGATGGAGATCCCTTTGCTGTCAAGACTCTCTGTCAGAGGCGGAATTACCGAGATTCCGTAATTCATCTCGCTTTGTCTAAGAAGCTCTAAGCTTCTTGTCGTCCCGATGGTGTACAAAAGCCTTCCTTCCAGAAAGCTCTGAAGCAATGCATGGTATTCTACCTCTTCCCCATCGAAATATAAACTTTGGTTTAATTCTTTATAAAAACCTAGCGCATGAAGCACATTTTCATTATTCATGTCCACAATGGTCCTGTCGTCTCCGTCTGGTCCGCCCAGATTCAGATAGGCTCCCACAAACTGGTAATTACAGAACAGATCCAACACATCCCACTTTAAAATAGCCTCCAGATTCTGGTAAAGCTCCGCATTTTCTCCTGCCATCTCATCGCTTGATGCAAAATCCATAATTGCCTGAAAGCTGGCAGGCGGATCAGATACCATATCTTTATTGTATAAAAAATACTCTGTCTCAAAATAAACCGGGCGGGCAATCAATTTTCCCTGATACCGGCAAGCGGAGACCGCCACCTCAGGATAACCCGCACGCTCCTCCCAGAGAGGAGCCGCAAGCCCCGCCATATACGCCTTCTCCAAGGATTCACTATTTAAAATATAGACATCCACAATATCTGTCTCTGCTATATTCTGCTGATTTATATTTTCCAGATATTCTATCGCTGATATTTGTCTGGGTGTCACAGCGATTTGATATTCCAGTCCAAAAGCCTCCGCTGCCTTATTGATATATGCTGCCATGGACTCATCAGTATACCACAGATTCAGCTCAATATTCTCCGCCGTTGTGGTTTCGTCACTGGTATCCTGCTCTTCCCCCCTGCTGCCGCATCCGGCAAGCATACTAACTGTCACAACAATCAAAAGACAGTATCGCACAAATTTCTTCATTGATAGCCTTACTCCTGTTCTCTGTTCATTTCTGTATGCCAGCCTTATATTCCAGCAAAAATACCATCCAGAACTGCCGCCATCTCGTCCACATGCTCTTCTGTGATAACTAGCGGCGGTACAAAACGGATAACATTCTGCCCTGCTGCTATTAAGATCAATCCTGCATCCAGTGCTTTTAGTATAATGTCCCCTGCCGGAATTGTCAATTCCAATCCCTGCATCAACCCTATTCCTCTCGCCTCCTTTACAAACTCATAAGTTTCCGCAAATTTACTTAAGGTCTTGTTCAGGTATGCACCGATCTCCACTACATGCTGCGTGATATGTTTTTGCTCAAACTGCCGAAACACCTCATTCACCGCCGCACAAGCAAATGGGTTTCCGCCGTAGGTGGTGCCGTGATCGCCGGGCACCAACGCCGCCGCCACTGCCTCCTTTGCCGCAAAAGCTCCCACCGGAACACCGCAGCCCAATGCCTTTGCCATCGTGATAATATCCGGCTTCACACCATACCGCTGCCACGCAAACATCGAGCCCGTTCTTCCCATTCCACACTGAACCTCATCAAAAATAAGAAGAATCCCCTTCTCGTCACATAAATTTCTGACTCCCTCCAAGAATTCTTTTTTCGCTGGATAAAGCCCTCCTTCTCCCTGAACAGGTTCCATAATCACCGCACAGGTTTTATCCGTCACCTTTGCCTTCACACTTTCCAGATCATTAAAATCGGCAAATTCTATCCCGCCTATCAAAGGCTTGAATGCCTCCTGATATTTCACATTCCCTGTAACAGACAGCGCTCCCATACTCCTTCCGTGAAAAGAATGGTTCATCGCGATAATCTCATGATCGGTAGTGCCATCCTTTAAATAGGCATATTTTCTGGCAAGCTTAATGGCACCCTCAATCGCCTCCGTGCCGCTGTTTGTGAAAAACACTCGATCCATGCCGGAATTTTCTATTATATGTCTTGCTGCTTCAATTGCGGGAACATTATAATATAAATTTGAAGTGTGAAGCAGTTTATCGATCTGTGCTTTTAATGCATCATTGTATTCCTTATTGCCATAGCCAAGGGCAAACACTGCGATTCCAGCCGCAAAATCCAAATATTTCTTTCCATCTACATCATACAGATAAACACCTTCCCCTTTCTCCAGCACGATCTGATAGCGGTTATAGGTGTGAATCAGGCTCTGTTCTGCTTCTTCTATATATTCATGCGCAGTCATTTATTTCTCCTCCTTGTAATAGCGCGGCTCAGACTCTCCCAAAATTGCCGTTCCAATTCCCTTGTTGGTAAAGATCTCAAGCAATAGACAGTGCGGAATTCTTCCATCTAAAATATGCACTCTCGACACACCATTTTCAATAGCATCAATACAATTATTCAGTTTTGGAAGCATACCTCCACCAATATTTCCCTCGCCAATCAACTCCTTTGCCTGCTCAATGCCAAGCTCTGAGATCAGGCTATTCTTGTCGGCCGGATTTAGATACACTCCCTCCACATCCGTAAGAAATGCTAACTTCTCCGCATGGACTGCTCTCGCAATAGCACACGCTGCATCATCTGCATTAATATTATAAGTACGAAATTCTTTATCCATACCAACCGGGCATATAACAGGAAGAAAATCCTTCTCAAGAAGATCATAGATCACTTTTGGATTCACCTCTGTCACCTCGCCCACATATCCAATATCCTGACCATTGGAATATTTCTTCTCTACCTGAAGAAGGCCGCCGTCCTTGCCGCTAATGCCAACTGCCTTCACGCCCAGCTCCTGAACCATCTGCACCAGACTTTTGTTCACCCGGTTAAGCACCATTTCAGCAATCTCCATCGTTTCCTCATCTGTCACACGAAGCCCGTTGATAAACTTTGGCTCCATGCCGACCTTCTCCACCCAGCGGCTGATTTCCTTGCCACCTCCATGTACAATAATCGGCTTAAAGCCAACTAGCTTTAACAGAGTGACATCTTTGATTACATTCTTCTTAAGTTCTCCGTCAACCATAGCGCTTCCACCATATTTTACCACTATAATTTTTCGGTTAAAGCGCTGAATATATGGCAATGCCTCTATTAATACCTCTGCCTTGCCAAGCCATTCCTGCATCCCATTCTGCTCCATCTCTCTCCCTCATTTCTGTACGCCATCTGTATTTGCCTGCGGCGGCACTGCCGCAAACTTTTTATTCTCCTGTTCAATCATTCTCTCTTAGGAACGATAATCTCCATTTATCTTCACATACTCATACGTAAGATCACACCCCCACGCAGTTGCGCTCTCCTTGCCCTCCTTGATATCGGCAATCACTGTCACCTCTTTTTCTGACAGAATCTCTGTCGCCTTCTCCTCACTATAATCCGTTGGCATCCCGTTTTCTACAATCTTAAGCTTGCCCGCTGCACTCTCAAAATACAGATCGGTTATCTCTGGATCAAAGGAAACCCCTGCATATCCCATAGCGCAGAGAATTCTTCCGCAGTTTGCATCATGGCCAAAGATCATGGCCTTTGTAAGATTAGACGTAATTACAGATTTGCTGAGCGCCTTTGCCTGCTCCTTTGTTTTTGCGTGGATCACCTTTACCTCAAACAAAGCTGTCGCTCCTTCTCCATCTCCCGCTATCTTTCTACATAAATACAACATCACCTCATGAAGCGCTGCCTGAAAATTCTTGTAAGCCTCTCCCTTCTCTGTGATCTCAGGATTTTCTGCAAGACCATTTGCCATCACAAGCACGGTATCGTTTGTCGAGGTATCGCCGTCCACCGAGATCATATTGAAAGTCTCTGGAACCTCCTCGCTGAGCGCCTCCTGCAAAAGTTCTTTTGTAATTGCCACATCCGTCGTGATAAAGCAGAGCATTGTAGCCATATTGGGATGAATCATACCCGATCCTTTGCACATACCTCCGATCACAGCCGTTCTTCCCCCTGCCTCGAATTCATAAGCGACCTGCTTTGATATGGTGTCAGTGGTCATAATTGCCTCCGCCGCAAGCGTCCCCGCCTCCTTGGTATCACGCAGCTCTGTTTGTAAAGTCTCCACACCCTTTAAGATCCGATCCATGGGAAGCTGCTTTCCTATTACGCCAGTGGAAGCCACCAACACAGCGTCTGCTGGAATTCCCAGCACATCCCCTGTTTTCTTTGCTGTATCCTCACAATACTGGTATCCAAGCTTGCCGGTGCAAGCGTTGGCCACCCCGCTGTTCACCACAACAGCCTGAGCGTAAGCCGACTCTTTCACAATCTTCTGATCCCATTTTACCGGAGCTGCCTTCACCAGATTCGTGGTAAAGGTTCCCGCCGTTTTGCATGGCTCTTCGCTGTATACCATCGCCATATCTTTTCTGTCTTTTTTTATGCCCGCGCACACTCCTGCTGCCAGAAATCCCTTTGCAGCGGTAACGCCGCCCTCTATTTTCTTCATCTATAACCTCCCAAACGTCACACGAAAAGATTCTGTTTCTTTTATCATTATGGAAACATGGGAACTGCCTTAAGCCCTTCCCTTTCCTCCAAGCCAAACAATATATTCATATTTTGAACTGCCTGCCCTGCTGCTCCCTTTACCAGATTATCCATCGCTCCCATCAGAATCACTCTTCCGGTTCTTGCATCCAGCTTCACATTCACATCCACATAATTGCTGCCTTCTACCCAGCGCGTCTCCGGGCAGACATCCGGCTCCAGAACCCTGACAAAATATTCCTTTTCATAGTACTGGTTGTATATCTCTCTAAGCTCTTTTTCCGAGATCGCTCTATCCCGAAGGGACGCATATGCTGTCACCAAGATGCCGCGGTTCATTGGAACCAAATGCGGGGTGAAATTAATTGTCACTGGAACCCCTGCCTGATAGGTAAGCTGTTCCTCAATCTCTGGTATATGGCGGTGCGTCGCCACACTGTACGCCTTTATATTCTCATTTACCTCGCAGAATAGATTATTGACCTTTGCCCCGCGCCCCGCGCCGGAGGTTCCTGACTTTGCATCCATTATCAGCGTATTTGGATCAATCACCCCTTCTTTTACCAGAGGATACACGGAAAGAAAGGAACAAGTCGGATAACACCCCGGATTCGCCACCAGCCTCGCTGTTTTAATCTTCTCTCTATTAATCTCGCACAGACCATATACCGCCTCCTCAATAAATTGCGGACTCTTGTGCTCTATCCCATACCATTCTTCATAAACCTTTACATTCTTAATGCGAAAATCGGCACTTAAATCGATAATCTTTGCCTTGGATAAAATCTCCTCTTTCACCAAAGACGCACAAAGCCCCTGCGGCGTCGCCGTAAAAATCACATCCACCGCATCGGCAAGCTCCTCCATGTTATCATCCATGCAGACAGCATCCACCAACTGGAACATGTTTTGATATATCGATGCGTATTTCTTATCAATATAGCTCTTCGAACCATACCAGACAACCTGAACCTCCTTATGCTGCAAAAGCAGCCTTACAAGCTCATTGCCCGCATAACCCGTCGCTCCTATAATTCCTGCTCTTATCATACAATCCCTCCATTCTTCTACCATTATAACCGAAATCCTCACGATTGCAATCTATTTTACAATTTCATAATTATACACTATATATGAATAATATGCAACATGAAATTTTAGCTAAATATCTATTTTTCAAAATATCTACTTGCATATTTTCTTTTCCTGTTGTATATTTATAACAAAAATATTATGAGGAGGCATTTTTCAGAATGAAAGAGAAAGTTATCTTAGCATATTCCGGCGGGCTTGATACCACCGCGATTATTCCATGGCTAAAGGAAAATTATGATTATGATGTGATCTGCGTCTGCGCGAATGTAGGACAGGGGAACGAGCTTGACGGGCTTGAGGAGCGCGCAAAGCTTTCCGGCGCTTCCAAGCTATATATCGAAGATCTCGTGGATGAATTTGTTGATGATTATATTATTCCGACGGTTCAGGCTAATGCTGTGTATGAAAATAAATATCTGCTCGGCACCTCTTTTGCAAGACCTGTGATCGCCAAGAGACTGGTAGAAATTGCCCGCAAAGAACAGGCTGTTGCCATCTGCCACGGCGCCACCGGCAAAGGCAACGATCAGGTGCGCTTTGAACTAACCATCAAAGCCTTGGCTCCCGATCTGAAAATCATCGCTCCATGGAGATGCAATGATACTTGGAAGATGCAGTCACGTGAGGATGAGATTGCTTACTGCAAAGAGCATGGCATCGATCTTCCATTTTCCGCGGACAGCAGCTACAGCCGCGACCGCAATCTGTGGCATATCAGCCATGAGGGGCTTGAGCTGGAAAATCCGGCAAATGAGCCAAACTATGAACATCTTCTGGTGCTTGGCGTAACGCCGGAAAAGGCACCTGACGAGGGAGAATACGTCACCTTAACCTTTGAAAAGGGTGTTCCCACAAGTGTGAACGGCACTGCTATGAAGCCGTCTGACATTATCCGCAAGCTAAATGAACTGGGCGGAAAGCATGGAATCGGTATTATTGATATTGTTGAAAACCGTGTGGTTGGAATGAAGTCTCGCGGTGTATACGAAACCCCCGGCGGCACTATATTGATGGAAGCTCATATGCAGCTTGAGGAGCTGATTTTGGATCGCGACACTCTTGATTACAAAAAGCTGGTTGCCGTAAAATTCGCGGACCTTGTATATGAAGGAAAATGGTTTACTCCTCTTAGAGAGGCGTTGCAGGCATTTATCGAGTCCACACAGCAAAATGTAACGGGAGAAGTGAAATTCAAGCTTTATAAAGGAAATATCATCAAAGCTGGAACCACCTCCCCCTATTCCTTATACAGCGAGTCACTCGCAAGCTTCACCACCGGCGAACTCTATGATCACCACGATGCAGAAGGATTTATTAATCTTTTTGGATTGTCTATGAAGGTTAGAGCGATGCTGGATGCTGAGAAGAAAAATAAATAAAAAAACATTTCTGCTCAGATTGCTGTCTAACTCTATATAGATAAACAGCAATCTGAGCTATTTTATTTCTCCTTCCATTTTCAAGTCGTGCGTGGAGACATTCCATCTTTTCCTTTGGGAAGAATTGGTGCATTACAATTATATTCCTCTGCATCAAACCCCAAAACGATAAATGGAATACTATCAAGCAAAACGGGGGATTTTGTGTAATTTTCATGGCTTTTTCGGTGGTTTTTTCTTTGATATGCACCTTGTATCTGACGTTTTGGGAATTTTTGTTATCATGGTGTTATCACGAAGCAAATTGCGTCTGTTTCGCTTTCAATGCGTTTTTAAATGCGTCTCCCACTCAAAAAACACATTTAGAACGCATAAAAAACGCATTGAAACACATTAATTTCTATAATACCTAGCTACACGTCCTTGCCCTTCCAATCGCAATATTCCTTCAGATCTCATTCTATCCAAAGTACTTCTCGCCTGCTGTCTCGTAAATCCACATAGTTCTCGGATTTTTTCATTCGTAATAAATTCGGCAGACTGCAAATATTCCTCTATCAAACTTTTGGCTTTTACATATCGAATCACGGTATCTTGGGTGTATTCTACATCCGATTTAATTGCGTCATAGACTTTAGCTGTCAGCATATACTCCTTACCGGATAATCCAATCAAACCATCCCTCACAAGATTATTACAGCTTTTTCGTGCCTCGGCTATAGGTAACTGTGTCAATCCCTGAACCTCCGACAATATGATTCTTTTATTATCTGTCAAATACCTCAATATCATTAGTTCTGGCAACGGCAGAATCTTTTGCAGCTTGTCTTGCTCGCTAGCAATAAACTTAACAAAATTCACATCATCAATCGCACTAAATATAGTCAGCGTTACTGCTTCATTGTATGCATGATACTGCGGATATGGTTTCCCTGAAGAAATCATCTCACGAAAGATAATATCAACGCCTTGTCCCGTTCTTTGCACATATTTCAGCCTTTGTAATGTCTCCGCAATCAATTTATTTCTCGGCGTGGACGGATGCGTAATTATATTTTTCTCATTCACTCCCTCCGGAAACGCGCCCGGATTTTCAATCACAATTCTATCCGGATAATGCTTTACATATACTGCTCCCATATTCAGATAATCTCTATGTGATAACGCATTCAAGAGTGCCTCTTGAAATACCTTTTCTGAAAAGTCCTCAACTTCTAATCGAAACAGCCCAACCTGTACATTTACGATTTTATTCGTATTTTGTATCTTCTCTGTTAAACGGTCAATCACAGATATTATCGGCTGTTTTAAGTCCAATCGAGAATCATACTCTTCCATATTGCCTGCTGAATAATGAAGATATATCACTTCTGCCTGCGGCAGCAATCGGTTAATCGCCGTCTCTTTACCCACAAAAAGTAATCCGGCAATCGTAAGCTTGTCAACACCTTCATCTTCTTTTATCAATCCCAAATCCCTCAAAAAGGACATATCTTCTAATTCAGGTAAAGAAGATTTCGGATCACGTATTTTCAATTTTTCCTTTAGATTATATATCTCCAATGCATTTATATCTTCTATCGTACTATCTGCCAAAATCTGTCCTGAAAAATCAGGACTTTGAACAGAAGCATACTTATTGCTCATTTCATCCGGATAATAAGGTTTTGAATTCTTACCTAATCGTTTTAAGCATCTTCCATCTGAAGTGGCATATGTCGTTCCATCCCTCTCAACTTTTATTGCCAGTACATCTTTTCCCTCATAGCGAATCACTTCTATTTCCGTAAATAACGCCGGACGAGTCCTATCATAGATAGATTCCATAATTTTCTGCTCATCATATCTGTTACAGCCTGTCACTGTTCCATCATCTTCGACACCCATATAAACCGTACCACCTTTGGCATTGGCAAAGGCAACAAGCTCATCTACAGCTAAAGAAATACGCTCTCGCATATCCTTAGCATATATCCATGTTTTAAATTCAACGGTTAAATTCTCACCTTTTGAAAGAACCTGCTCAAACTGGGTTATTGTCAAATATATGCCCTCCTGTCATTTCATTTTATTATTACGAAATATTTGATATACCAAAAAATTATTGTATACACTCTTCGCACTTTTCTTCACATTAGTCATCTGATATTTTTCATTATTTCTAACAACCCCAACATAGGGTATTCCCCTTCTTTTACATATATCAATGATTTCTCGCTGTTGATCATTTTTCATGTTCATGCCTAAGTATACTTTGGTAATAGGATAAAATTTACAGTTATAATCATTCGCTAGCAAGTTGTCACATGATACTAACCGCCACTCATCCTGTGATTTCCACATAGACTTACTTTTTGTCAATACCCCATACTTATAAATTGCTGATAAATACTCGGCATCCAATTCTTTTTCATTATACTCCAAATATCTGTCTAAGACATGCAATCATAATTGTCATCAAATTTCTTAATCTCTTGCAAATATACTGTATTATTCTCCAGTGCTTCTTTAGAGTAATTGATTCCATCAATCACTTTATTTGAAATAATGTGGGCGCAATCCCATTAGCTTTAGATGATGGGTTAAGCCCACAAAACGAATGGTTGCCACAATCTATATTTTCTGTAATAATTTGTTGATACACGAACATTGATAACTGTATATATGAGGTTGTGCTGAGAA